>JADBYT010000001.1 GCA_020402865.1 Bacteroidota bacterium
ATCCGTTCTGAGCAGCTTAACCAGCGCGGTGCCGGTCAGTTTACCATTAATGCCAACGAACTTGCGCCCGGTATTTACATCTATGCACTTATTGTGGATGGCAAAGCCGCCGACAGCAAGCGCATGATTGTGACCGAATAAGCCATATTGCCTTTTATGGATCAGGGGCCGGAGCGGTTGAAGCCGTTTTCCGGCCCTTTTTTATTTCCCGGCCCTGTTTTTTTTCATTTTCACAGGCAACCCTGCCACACCAGCTCCGTCTTTTCATTGGCAACTCAAAATTACGCACATGAAAAACGGCTATGCTCTCCTCCTTACGGCCGGAATTTTTTGTCTTCCGCTCACTACGCTCAAAGCTCAGGATCCCGAGTTTTCGCAGTTTTATGCCAATTCGCTGTACCTCAATCCGGCGCTGGCGGGAGCAAAAATCTGTCCCAATATCCAAACCAACTACCGGCAGCAGTGGCCCGGCATTTCGGGTACATATTCCACTTTTGCAGCTTCATATGACCAATATGCCTATAAAGTAAAGGGTGGCATTGGTGTAACTGTAGTGCATGATCAGGCCGGGCAAGGCAGCCTCAACACAACCGGAGTAGGTGTGGTGTATGCACCGGTTATTCCGCTCTCGCATCACTCCAGCATCTCGTTTGGCTTTCAGGCGGGCTGGTGGCAGAAAGCAGTAAACTGGAGCCTGCTTAGTTTCGGCGATCAGATTGATCCGCGTGGCGGATTTATTAATCTTACGCAGGAAATACCCGGCCAGGTGCGCGTAAGCAGTTTCGATCTTGCGGCAGGTGCCATGTTTTCGTCGCGTGCTTTTTACGCCGGTGTGGCCACGCATCATATTCTCGAACAAAATGAGTCGCTGCTGAACGGCACCAGTAAACTGCCCCGGAAATATACTGCGCATGCCGGTGGTATTATTCCGCTGGGTGGCCGCAACAACAGTGAGAGTTATATTTCGCCCAACATCATGTATCGTCAGCAGGGCGATTTCCGCCGGCTTGATCTGGGCATGTATGTAAAAAACAATGCGCTGGTGGGTGGTTTATGGTATCGCGGCCGCGATGCATTTATTATGCTCATTGGTCTGGATCTCGATAACGGTATGCGTGTGGGTTACAGTTATGATGTAACTGTATCGCGCCTAACGAATGCTTCTGCCGGAGCGCACGAATTGTCATTAGGCTGGATGTTTAAGTGCAAAAAGCCCAAAAAGAAATACCGCCTGCATGTTTGCCCAAGCTTTTGAGCAGGTTTGCGTAGCCCGCTCCGGGCGGTAGATTACCCAGGTGTGTTAAGAAAAAGCCGGTGCTTGCAAAGAGACACCGGCTTTTTTATGTGCACCTCATTATCTTTGCCGCATGCCCGCACCCGACCATCTTCAGCCACTTTTGCAGGTTATGCCCGAAAAACCGGGTGTATATCAGTATTACGATCAGGCCGGGAAACTGCTGTATGTGGGTAAAGCCAAAAGCCTCAAGAAAAGGGTAAGTTCTTATTTTACTAAAGACCAGCACGAGAGTGGCAAGACATACGTGCTTGTGCGCAAAATTCACGACATCAAATACATTGTGGTGGATACCGAGCTTGACGCACTGCTGCTTGAAAATAACCTTATCAAAAAGTATCAGCCGCCTTACAACATCAGGCTGAAAGACGATAAAACCTATCCGTGGATCTGCATCACCAACGAGCGTTTTCCGCGTGTATTTCCCACGCGAAAACTCCTTGACGACGGTTCGCAGTATTTCGGGCCGTATGCTTCGGGTAAAGTGATGCATACAGTGCTGGAACTCGTGCGCAAGGTGTATAAATTGCGAAGTTGCCGGCTTACACTTTCTGATGCCAATATTAAAGCTGGTAAATTCAAGGTTTGTCTGGAATACCACATTGGCAACTGCAAAGGCCCGTGCGAAGGCCTGCAGCAGGAACTGGAATACAACGGCTATATCCGTGAAATCCGCGATATTATTAAAGGCAATATTTCTATTGTTACCCGTATGCTTCGCGAGGAAATGAATGAGCATGTGGTAAACATGGCTTTTGAGAAAGCGCAGGAGGTGAAAGAGAAGCTTCATGCACTCGAAAAATACCAGGGAAAATCTACAGTGGTGAGTCCCACCATCAGCAACGTGGATGTGTTCACCATCGCATCGGAAGAGAAGGCCGCGTTTGTAAATTTCTTCAAAGTGATAGATGGTGCTATTGTACAAGGGCATACGCTGGAAATGAAAAAGCGTTTGGATGAAACCGATTCTGAACTGCTTGAACTTGCCATTGTGGAATTGCGCGAACGCTTTCAGAGTAACGCGAAAGAAATTGTGGTGCAGTTTGAACCTGAGCTGAAACTGCCTGGAGTGGAATACACCATTCCGCAGCGCGGCGATAAAAAGAAACTGCTTGAGCTTTCGGAACGTAATGTGGAATATTACCGCAAAGACAAGGAACGGCAAGACAATCTGGTGGATCCAGAGCGACACACCAAACGCATTTTGCAAACCATGTTGAAGGATTTGCGCCTTACCGAAGAACCCCGGCTGATTGAGTGTTTTGATAACTCAAACTTTCATGGCGACTATGCTGTTTCGGCTATGACGGTGTTCAGGGATGCGAAGCCAAGCAAAAAAGATTACCGCCATTTCAATGTGAAAACCGTAGAAGGGCCGGATGATTTTGCTACGATGGAAGAAGTGATTTTCCGCCGCTACAAACGGGTGCAGGAAGAAAACCTCGAAATGCCGCAGCTCATTGTAATTGACGGCGGCAAAGGTCAGCTTGGTGCCGCCATGACCTCGCTCGAAAAGCTGGGGCTTCATGGCAAAGTGGCGGTGATTGGTATTGCCAAACGCCTCGAAGAAATTTATTACCCCAACGATCCGATTCCGCTTTATCTCGATAAAAAATCGGAAACACTGCGCATTATCCAGTACATCCGCGACGAGGCGCATCGGTTTGGTATTACACATCACCGCAACAAACGCAGCAAGGGCACTATTAAAACGGAATTGGTGGAGATTAAAGGCATAAGCGAAACCACGGCGGCTAAATTGCTCACAGAGTTTCGTTCGGTGAAAGTTATTAAGGAGAAAAGCGAGGAGGAACTGGCGGCAGTGGTGGGGCCTGCGAAGGCGAAGTTGGTGGCAGAGTATTACAAACAACACCCGCAGTAACCTGTTTGGCTTTGTGTGGCCGCCGCACGATTCCCAAGGCCAATCTTTTTCTATCTTTGTGCCCAATAAAAAAAGCACCTGATGCACACCGAACTTTCAGAACAGGAAGTACTCCGCCGCCAGAAACTGGCACGTCTCCGCGAACTGGGCATTAATCCGTATCCGGCCGAAGAATTTACCGTGAATGTAACTGCGAAGGACATTCACGAAAACTACGAACGTGATAAAACCAGTTACAAGAGCGTGCGCATTGCCGGTAGGTTAATGACGGTGCGCGATATGGGTAAGGCCGCCTTTGCCAACCTGCAGGATGCTTCGGGCCGCATTCAGATTTATGTGCGCCGTGATGATATTTGCCCCGGTGAAGACAAAACGCTGTACAACGAGGTGTGGAAAAAACTAACCGACCTTGGCGACATCATCGGCATTGAAGGTTTTGTGTTTACCACGCAGGTGGGCGAAATTTCTATTCACGCCACCAGTTTTGTGCTGCTCAGCAAATCGCTGCGCCCGCTGCCGGTGGTGAAAGTAGATGAAAGCGGCCATAGTTTTGATGAGGTGGTGGATCCCGAATTCCGCTATCGCCAGCGCTATGCCGACCTGATTATTAATCCGAAAGTGAAAGAGACGTTTGTGAAGCGCACCAAAATGGTTAATGCGCTGCGCAATTTCCTTAACGATATTGGCCTGCTGGAAGTGGATACGCCGGTGCTTCAACCCATTCCGGGCGGCGCTGCGGCACGTCCGTTTGTTACACACCATAATGCGCTCGATACCGAATTGTTTTTGCGCATTGCCAACGAACTTTACCTCAAACGCCTTATTGTGGGCGGTTTCGATGGCGTGTTTGAATTTTCGCGCAATTTCCGCAACGAAGGCATGGACCGCACGCATAATCCGGAGTTTACCATTCTCGAATTCTATGTGGCTTACAAGGATTATGAGTGGATGATGCGCACCTGCGAAACCATGCTCGAAAAAGCTGCCATCAATGCAAACGGCACAACCGAACTGCAGGTGGGTGATAACACCATCAGTTTTGCCACGCCTTTCCGTCGCGTAACACTTTTTGATGCCATTAAAGAATACGCCGGTATCGACGTGGCGAATATGGATGAAGAGCAGCTGCGTGCGGCCTGCCGTGAAATGCATATTCATATTGACGGCACCATGGGCCGCGCCAAACTTATCGACAAGATTTTTGGTGAGAAATGCGAAGGCAACTTCATCCAGCCCACCTTCATTACCGATTATCCGGTAGAGATGAGCCCGCTCACCAAAAAGCACCGCAGCAAAGAAGGCCTCGTAGAGCGTTTTGAGCTGATGATAAACGGTAAGGAAGTAGCCAACGCCTACAGTGAGCTTAACGATCCGGTTGATCAGCGCGAACGCTTTGAAGAACAGGTAAAACTCATGGAGCGCGGCGACGATGAAGCTATGTATATCGACCACGATTTCCTGCGCGCACTTGAATACGGCATGCCGCCCACTGCCGGTATCGGTATCGGTATTGATCGTTTGGCTATGTTGCTCACAAACAGCCACTCAATCCAAGACGTCCTGTTCTTCCCGCAAATGCGACCAGAGAAATTTGATTAATCGCCAAGATCAGTCGCATTCACGAACACCGATAAAAAACAAATTACGTGTGAGCTAAATGCGACCAGAGAAGTTTGATTAATCGCCAAGATCAGTCGCATTCACGAACACCGATAAAGCCAGCGGCCGCAGAAAAACTGTTCTGCGGCCGCTGGCTTTTGGATTATTACCGACTTACTCCTTCAGCAAAAGCTCCAGATCAATCATCAGCCGGTCCACTTCAGCAGCATTGGTGCCGGTGTAGCGGCCGCGCACGTGCCCGTCGCGGTCAATGAGGCCGATCTGATCTGAGTGTAAAAAGTCTTCTTTGCTGCCGTCGCCATCGCTGTCGGAAAGCAGATAGCTGGTGCGGGCCATCGCATAAATTTCGTTTTTATTCCCGGTTACAAATTTCCATGTAGCTGCATCCGCTTTGTAGCGTGCGGCATATTCGGCAAGCACCGGTACCGAATCGTTTTCGGGATTTACTGTGTGCGAAAGGAAACGCACATTGCTGTTGGTGCTGAACTTTTCATACACGCGCGCCATTTGTTTGTTCATTACCGGACAGACACCTTCGCAGGTAGCAAAGAAGAAATTGACAAGCGTTATTTTCCCTTTGAAATCTGCGTTTGTAACGGTTTTCCCGGTTTGGTCGGTAAAGCTGAACGCACGTATGGTGTGGCGGCCTTCTGCATCATTGTTTACGGCTGTGGTTTGCACAGGACGGTAATACGGCAGTTTACGAAGGGCTTTCTTTTCACCGCTGGCAAGTTGCGGAATGACGAGTATGAGCAGCACGAGCGCAGCAGCACCAATTGCAATGTTTATCCAAAGCTTATTCATGATGCAAAATTACGCACAATGCGATACTCCGCACTGTCAATTATCAGTTTTTGGGAGGAAGCGGATCCGCTTTAGGCGAAGGAGGTACATCATCAGGCCCGGCTCCTTTTACAAACTTGGTACGACCGGTTTTTTTACCATTCTCATCGTAATTGGTCCAGTAACCCTCTTTCAGATTGTTCAGGTACTGGCCAGATGTTTTGGGCTTTTCATTGGGATAGTATTCTGTCCACACACCCACCATTTGCCCCATTTTATACATGCCCTGGGTTTTCAGTTTCCCGTCTTCATAAAACTCCTTGTATTCGCCATCCATTTCATTATTTACATACTTTACCGAGCTGTTTACATTTTTATTCCGGTAGTAGGTAATCTGAAATCCGTTTAGCAGGCCGTTTACATAGTTTGATTCGGTATTCACCACTCCGTCATCAAAAAACCATTTGCAGGTGCCGTTACGTTGTCCGTTAACATATATTGATTCCTCCTGCTTTTTTCCGTTCGGATAATACACGCGCTTTATCCCGGTGAGTTTGCCTTTATCGAAAAGCTCTTCCGTTTTGGGTTTTCCGCCTGTATAAAATGTGCGGCGTACACCATGCAGTGTATCGTTTACATAGGTTTCTTCGCGATACACAAATCCAGAGCGATCGATACCTACAAACAGGCCGTGTTTTTTTCCATGGAGATAATTCTCCACATTCGCCAGCATGAGGCTGCCAACCGGATACGATTTCCAGGTACCCTCGCGCACGCTGTTTTCATAATTGCCATGCCAGTCGTAGGCGCCCAGCCGTTCAACCCAAAACCCCTGTTTCAAACCTTTCGGATCGGTAAAGTTGGTGTCGTTTATGGCCGCTTGTGCTGAGAGTGTGAGCGTGAAGAGCGCGAAAAAAAGGGAAATACGTTTCATACGTTTACTGATGTGTTTTTGCCGGAATTGAAGTTACGCAAACTGTGGTTACCAGCGTATCACAAGTTTACCGGTTGTGGATCTGCTGCCAAGTGCTTCGTGAGCCTCGGGCAGGCTGTTGGCGGGATATTCGCCACCGTTTATGACTATTATTTTTCGATTGTTGTACAGTTCAAGCATGGCCGTCATCCCTTCCTGCAACAGCAAGGGATTGCGTTCGGCCACACGCAGCATGTTGAGTCCGGCCACGGTTTGCGATTTCATGAGCCACTGCACCGGATTGTGAAAGCCAAAACCAAACACCAGCTGCAGGGTGGCAAACGGGCCCCGGCGGCCGAGCCTTTCGGCGGCGCCGTAGCCAACTATGCGGCCCCCCGGCGCCAGCAGGCCAAGTGCTTTTTTAAATGCACGTCCGCCGAGATTATCAAACACCACATCTAATTTTCTGCCGCCGTTTAGCTGCTTTACGGCATCGGCAAAGTGAGTGGTGCGGTAGTTGATGGGATAATCGGTGCCGAGTGTGCGCAGGAGTTCGAGTTTACTATCGTTGCCGGCAGTGCCGTACACCACGCAGCCCTGCAGTTTGGCTAATTGTACAAGCAAACTTCCTACACCACCAGCGGCGGCCTGCACGAGCACGTGTTCACCTTCCCGCAGCCTGAAAAGCTGTGTGGCGGCAAACCAGGCGGTGCAGCCTTGTGTGGCCAGTGCGCAGGCATCAGCGGCGGGCATGTCTTCGGGAATGGGAATTACACTTCGGGCATCGGTGTTTACGTGTGTGGCATATCCGCCAAAGCGGGTAAAGGCCAGTACACGTGTGCCTGCGGGCGGAGCATTGGTGTTTTCACCTGCGGTGGTAATTCGTCCCACCACTTCGTACCCCAGCACAGCCGGCAGTGGCGGTGCTTCGCGGTAAAGACCCTGACGCGCCATTACATCGGCAAAGTTGAGTCCGAAAGCTTCTGTGGCAAGCTGTACCTGACCTGAAGCCGGAGCCTGCAGAGCAAGGGCACGCCGTTCAAACGCGGTGGCTGCAGAGCCGTTTTTTACGAGGTAAAAAGCTTCCATGTTCAGTAGCGAAAACCTAAGTGTAATTCGGAAAATAGTTTGTCGCGCGTGGGAAACAGGGTGCAGAAAAGCAGAAAAGCCACTCCGGCCGGAATAAACATAGCGGGCTGCGTGTCGAGAAAGGCACCCGCGAGGCAGATAATCACCGCTGCTTCGTGCATTGCCCAGCGTACAATGCACACGGAGCGATAGCCGGCGTAGAGTTTCGCATCGTCTTTTTCAGTGCGCAGGGTGGCAAGCATTTTTCGTGGCACAAACACCCCGGCCGCAAGCACTACGGCGCTCACAAGCATGAGCACCAGAGTGTATTTCCCGTCGAATGAAAACGCAATTGATTTTTCAGTCTGCGAAAACAGCATAAATCCCATACCTGCAAAAAACATTAGCTGTCCGGTAAGCAGTGCTCCAAAAAGCACTTTTAGTTGCTTTAGCAATGCATCGGAGGGAAGCGGATCAACGCGCATAGAGCAGTTTGAGTTGTTTTGACTGAAGGATATCGGGAATGGTTACTGCGGTTTCATTTGCGGGAATACGACTGCCGTATTTCTTTGTCATCAGCGGTTTCAGTGCTTCCCCGTCAAGTTTCAGATCCGCCAGTGTGCGGGTAGGGCACAGTGAAATGCCGAGGCCGGTGCTGTAAATTTTCCAAACCATTTCGGCGCTGTACATTTCCTCATCGCTCCAGTTGAAATAGAGGTCGGCCGGTTTTCCCTTGAATGGTTTGCAGGCTAACCGAAGTTGTTTGGTAGTTTTAGGCACAAGTATGTTCTCGCCGTCTTTGAGTCTGTACAGCGCCAGTTTATTCTCGCGTCCGGCCGAAATCCATTCCGGCAACGGAGTAAGATGAACCTTGCCTGTGGCATCCATCACCACCAAGGCGCCATCCGCATCGCGCCTGAAGATAATGCCAATGTTCGACCATTCCGAACGCATGGCATCGCGCATAATTATACCATTGATGTTTTGAATATCCTGCACAATAATATCGCCTTCCATCAGGTCGGGCAATCCGTTCAGTACATCAGCCACGGCTTTCTGGTTACGTTGTGAGGTGTCCACTGCAAAGGCATTTGTTGCGGTGGTCTGTGTGTCGTTTGCCGGTGCATTTGCTGCGGCCTGTGCCGCCGTATCTTTCCGGGGCGGATTTCGTTTCGGATTATCGCAGGCGGCAAGCGCAAGCAACAGAAGCGGGAAATATTTTACAGCCATTTTCTTCGTCTGAAATAATAAAGCAATCCAATTACGAGCAGCAACATTACACCGC
Source organism: Bacteroidota bacterium (assembly GCA_020402865.1). Lineage (NCBI taxonomy): Bacteria > Pseudomonadati > Bacteroidota > Bacteroidota bacterium. The sequence goes on from JADBYT010000001.1 coordinate 8,846, forward strand.
AAAGTTCCCAGAAGCCAATCGGGTTGTTTTTTCCCGGAAGCACTTCGAAATTCATTCCGTACACACCGGTAAGAAACGTGAGTGGTACAAAAATGGTGGTAATGATGGTGAGTGTTTTCATCACCTCATTCATGCGGTTGCTCACACTGGAAAGGTAAAGATCCATCATGCCCGAAAGCAGATCGCGGTAAGTTTCCACGGTATCTATAACGCGTATGGCATGGTCGTGTGCATCGCGCAGATAGATGTAGGTGTTTTCGGAAATGAGTGATGATTCGGTGCGCTCCATCAGGCTCAGCAGTTCACGCATGGGCCACACGGCTTTGCGGATGTGTACCATTTGCCGTTTGAGCGTATGCAATGCGTTAAGTGTACTCGGCCGCGGGTTTTGAAGCATGATGTCTTCAAGTATTTCCACATCGTCGCCAATTTCTTCGAGCACCACAAAATACGAGTCAATTACCGCATCAATCAGCGCATAGCAGAGATAATCGGCAGCGGCTTTGCGTACGCGGCCTTTGCCCTGGCGTATGCGTGTGCGGATAATATCAAATACATCGCCGCTTTCGGCTTCCTGAAAGGAAAGCACGGTGTTGTTGCTGAGCAGAATTATGGTAAGCTGCTCGGTAATAAATCGCTCTTCGTCTGTTTTTTCATGTTCATTGTGTGTGTAAATCATTTTCATTACACACACGGCATAGTTATCGTAATCTTCAAACTTGGCGCGCTGGTTGGTGTTTACAATATCTTCCTGTGTAAGCGGGTGAATATTGAAACGGTTGCATATTTCTTCTACCAGTTCGGTATTATGCACACCATCTACATTAATCCACCGCACCATGTCTTCGTGCGAGTTGAGGATACAGTCGGAAAAGCTGACGAACGTTTCTTCGTGAAATTCCTTTTCGTTGTATTCGATGAGCGAAATACGAACCGCTTTGCTGGCTTCGCGTCCTACGTAAAGCAGTGTGCCCGGCGGCGCGCCCGATTTTTCGGAAAGTTGCATCATTCGTATTGCGAGAGAGGTGTGTTACGAATATACGAAGCCCACCAGAATAAGCAGTATTTACTCGTCAGTTTCGGGTTCTTCATGCTCGTTGCCTGTATTTCCGGCTACCACAATTACGATTTCGCCTTTCACGGTTTTGCTTTCAAAATGTGTTTTTGCTTCGGCGAGTGAGCCGCGATAGGTTTCTTCGTGCAGTTTGGTAAGCTCGCGGCATACGGCTACCTGGCGTGCGGGGCCGAGGTGTTCGGCCAGTTCGGTCAGGGCTTTTACAAGCCGGAATGGCGATTCGTACAGCACAAAGGTGCGCGGTTCATCGGCCAGCGCGCGCAGGCGTGTTTGCCGGCCCTTTTTCTGGGGCAGGAAGCCCACAAACACAAACTGATCGCACGGCAGCCCCGATTGAACCAGTGCCGGAACAAAAGCCGTGGGGCCGGGCAGGCATTCTACGTGTACACCGGCACGCACACAGGCGCGCACCAGCAGGAAGCCCGGATCGGAAATGCCCGGTGTGCCGGCATCGGTTATGAGTGCTATGGTTTGTCCGGCTTCTATGCGCGCGGCAATGTCTTCCACAGTACGGTGCTCGTTGTGCGCGTGGTGAGCCTGCAGGGGTTTGCGTATATCGTAGTGCTGAAGAAGTTTTGAAGAGGTGCGCGTGTCTTCGCACAAAATCAGATCAGCTTCTTTCAGCACACGGATGGCGCGGAGCGTAATATCTTCGAGATTGCCTACAGGCGTGGGAACCAGGTATAAAGCGGACATTGCTTGCAGTGTTGCTGCCGCAAATATACAGGCTTTCATGCTAGGCCTGTGTGTATTTCCTCAGCGTTTGATGAAGCTGATTTTGTTCATCAGTTCGTCAATGCGTTCAGGCGAAACCGATACCTGCATACCGTTATTCATCAGCAGATAACCTCCGTCTGATTTCACATATTCAGAAATGTGCTGAATGTTTACGATGTATGATTTGTGGCATCGGTAAAACGGAGCAGCGGCATCAAATCCGTCTTCGAAATTTTTCAGCGTGCGGCTTACCACAAGCTGCGTGCCGTCGGTAAAATAAATTTCGGTGTACGAGCTGTCGGCCTTCAGGCACACAATGTGTTGCGGGTCGATGAATTTGATGGCATTGCCGCTGGGTACGGCAATACGGCCGGGATTTTGCGGCAAAAGATTTTCGCGCAGTGCGGAATAATCTACAAGCCGTGTTGCATGCTCGCGTGTTTTGCGCAGAAATCGGTCAACCGATTCACGCAATTCGGCGGGTGAAATGGGCTTAAGCAGATAGTCGATGGCCGAAAGCTTGAATGCCCTTATCGCATAGTTATTGTAGGCCGTGGTAAAGATGATTTCAAACCCGACTTCATCATCGTTAAAGAAATCAAGCAGCTCAAGTCCGCTGTGCCCCGGCATTTCAATATCGAGAAATACCAGCTGTGGTTGCAAACGGCGAATGGCTTTCACACCATTCGGAAGGTCTTCGGTTTCGGCCACCACTTCTATTTCAGGAGCCACCTCGCCAAGCAGTCCGCGCAGCAGTGATCGGGCACGTACTTCATCATCAATAATAATTGCGCTGTATTTTTCAGACATTGTGTGTTATTTCAGAGAGGTATTGTAATGATTACGGTAGTGCCAAGCGCCATGCCGTGGTGATCGGTTTTATCCACATACTCCACGCCGAGTTTGTTGGTACGGCCTTTATTGAGCAGCTCAAGGCGTTTCTGGTTAGCCTCGCTCGAAAACGATTCGTGATGTTCGTTGCGTATTTTATTGAGTTCCTGTGAGCGTTTACGGCCAATACCATTGTCGCTTATTTCAACCGTAAGCAGCTGCTGCTCGCGCGAAAAGCGAAGCTGCAACTGTTTTTGACCTTTTTTGTGGAGCAGCCCGTGCTTTACCGCATTTTCCACATAGGGCTGAAGAAGCATCGGTGGAATGCGGATGAGTTCTTTATCCACATTTTCCGCAAAGTGCATTTCAAAGTTAAAGTCGGTCGTAAAACGTGCTTTCTCCAGCTCAAGATAAAGCTGAAGTGCATCTGTCTCTTCGCTTAATGTGACCAGATCACGGCCCGACATTTCGAGCACCATGCGGGTGAGTTTCGAAAACTTCGAGAGGTAATTGCCCGCATTCTGCCGGTCGTTTTCGAAAATGTAAGATTGAATGGTGTTTAATGCATTAAAGAAAAAATGCGGATTCATTTGCGAGCGGATTGCCGTAAGCACTGAACGGTCGAAATTCCGCTCAAGTTCAAGGCGCTCGGTAACTTGCCGGTTTTTCTTTTCCTGTAGGCGCAGCAGATAGCGATATATAAAATACGCAAGGAGCAGAACAATTAAAACCAACGCCACATAGGTGAGCGGGTGCTGCCACCAGGGCGGAGCAATCTGAAAGCGGATTTTGCTCAGCAACTTACCTTTGCCAAACTTAAACTCAAGTGTATAATCGCCCGACGAAAGGCCCGCCAGTTTCAGTGTGCGGCTGCCGGGATCGCATTGCACCCATTCCTGATTATTCAGCCGGTAATACAACTCGGTAATTGACGATGGCCGGTAAGAAAGTATGGAATAATTAATATCAATCTGCTGCTGCGCATTGCTCAGATTAAGCAGCTGTTCGGCAGTGGCGCGGCTGTTGTTTACAAGGATGGAGTTAATAATAAAAGGAGGGTTGGAAACCGGCACATTGCTTTGTGCATACTTGAGCACAAGAAGCCCTTCGGGTGTGGCAATAAGAAGGTTTGCGTTATAATACTCCACATCAAAAATGTCTGATGCGTTGGTTTTTATTTCCGTAACCCCGCCGCCATAATTGGTTACATCAAAAATAATCAGCGAGCCCGCCCTGACCATAATGAGCAGATTGCCGAAATTGTAGAGTTGTTCAATTTGCGAGGGCACCTGAAACCGGCCGCTCAGTTTCTCCATTTTTTGCGCGGAATTAATACAAATCAGGTCGCCGTTTACGGTGAGCCCGTAAAGGATTTTTTTTACTGCCTGAATTCTCCGGCATACAATGGCTTCACCATTATGTTTTACCTCCTTTGCCCCTTGTGGCGTTATCGAATAAAGCTCCTGATTGGTGGCAATCCAGCCCTGTTGTCCATGCTCGGTTACAGCTACATCGCGTCCCCGGAGGTTTCCGGTTACGTTGTTCGCTTCGTAATTCTCCATGCGCGTAACCCGGTATTTGGTGTAGCATCTGTCCCAAACCGGATCAGGATTATCATTCAGTCGCAATAAACCACTTGACCCGGAGCCTGCATACAACGCATAGGTTTCGCTGATCGGGACGGCACCTTTCACTGCGGCATCGCGGGTAATGATGGGCTTGTTGTCTTTAAGCACAATAAACCCCTGCGAGTGTGTGTAAAACATCAACCCCGATGCCGAATCAAACCGCATCATGTAAATCGCATGGCCTTCCATTCCCGCTACATTTTCTTCCGTGCCGTTGAGCGGCAGCGGCATAATGGATGCCCCCCCGCTGCGGAATGCGCAGTATAGTTTTGTGCCGGTTATTTCAAGCTGCACCGGAACCCTGTCTTTAAGCAGCAAATACTGGTCGAAGTCATGCACAAGCAGCATGGCATTATCTTTTGACCCGAACCAGTAGTTGTTTTCTCTGTCTTTCATCAGACAGGTCATGAGTTCTTTTGCAAAAAGCGGATTTCCTTTATTGAGCGGGACACCGGAAGTAGTATAGATGAAAATACCCTTATCGGTAAAAAACCAGTATTTGTTTTCGCAGAATGCCTGCGCGTGAATAAAACTTTCAGGCAATTCGAACCCGGGTTCAAAAGACTGTCCATTGAAGCGGAATGCACGTTTTGCGCCAAAAACTCTGGGCAGAATGAGGAGTTCGTTATTGTTTGAACATACAATAGAGCCGCTTACCGACGGGCGCGGAGTTTGAAAGGTGCTTAGCCGGCCTTCGCTATCATAGAGGTAAAGCGAATCGGAAAGTATGCAGTATTTATCCTGATATTGTGTAGCGTTAATGAAGTATTGATTTTTATTGGGGATAGATTTTTTCAGCTTTAACGTAAGCAGATCATAAATATCAATGCCGTGGATTGAAGGGGCAAAAACAACCGACTGATTAATTCCGAATTCGACACTGCCTGCGGGCTGTCGTTGTTTGGGTAAGGCGTAGAGTGAGTCATTCTCCACGTAATGCAGCCAGCCGTCGAAAGTAGTGTACCAGATGCGGCCGTATTTGTCTTCGCGCAGGCAGGTGCCAGCCGGAGGCCGTTGCAGGGAGAGCGGATATGTTTTAAACGAAAAGCCGTCGTATCGGCATAAGCCGGCTCCTGTGCATATCCATATAAATCCCTTGCTGTCCTGAAGAATATTGTAAATTTCGTTGGAGGGAAGTCCGTTTCGTTTGGTGACGGGAATGCCGTAGGGGTCTTGCCCGTGAAGCAAGAAAACAAGCACAGAAGCAAAGAGGGTGAAGACGGCTCTCATCACGTGTAAAGATAGAATTGCCGCACGGGTTTGAACAGGCGGGTTAGTAAAAACCGGTTTCCAACGTGTAAAAGTGCGTAATCGCAGATAAAGTTTTTTGTTGAAGGATGGGTAAAAGTCTTTTTTCAATTACCCGAAACCAGATTTCAATAACCCAAAGCCGGATTTTTACGTTATGGTGCTAAATTCGCACCCTTAATTCCTCCTAAATCCAATATGAAGACAAAATTACCTCTTTTATCAGGCATAGCCCTGTTAACCTTTGCAGGCTTACAGGCGCAAACGACTACCGTTGGCGGGCCTGCACAAATTGTGGACTCGCTCGTATTTACGGGAGCCATGCAAACTTACACTGTGCCCTGCGGTGTTACCAGCATCAACATTGATGCTTATGGTGCACAGGGTGGCAACGGCGCAGTTGGTGGCAACAGCTCAATTGGCGGTAATGGCGGCCTTGGCGGCTACGCTAGCGGAACGCTTTCTGTAGTGCCTGGTCAGGTGCTGTTTGTATATGTAGGTGGCATTGGTGCCACACCCAGCGGCGGTTTTAATGGTGGCGGCAACGGCGGCAACCAGAACTCCGGCGGCGGCGGCGGTGCTACCGATGTTCGTGTAAACTCATCAGCTGCGGCTGATCGTGTGCTTGTTGCCGGCGGCGGTGGCGGCGGTGGCCGTGGCGGTTGCGAACAGGCTGTTGTAAACGGCGGTAACGGCGGTAACGGTGGCGGTGGCAACGGTGCTAACGGTGCCGATGCGCCCACCTCAAACGGCGTGGCCGGTGGTGGTTTTGGCGGTAACGGCGCAAACGCCGGTGCTGCAGGTATTGGCTGCGCAGGCTTCCTTGGCCAGCCCGGCATTACAGCTACCAACGAAAATGGCGGTAACGGCGGTAACGGACAAACCTGCTGCTGCTTCAATGCTGCTTCTATTCCCGGCGGCGGTGGCGGCGGCGGCGGCTTCCTCGGCGGCGGCGGTGGCGGCGGCGGTTCGGCCGGAACCACAGGTTGCTCAGGTAACGACAAAGGCGGCGGCGGCGGCGGTGCCGGTGGCACTAACTACAATGGCGGCATGACCGTAGCCGGAACCCTGCTCAGCGGCATCCGCACCGGAAACGGCGCCGTGTACATCAGCTATGCTGATCCTACACCTGCTCAGCCCGTATTCACCACCACCACAAACACAGTTTGCCCCGGCAACCAGATCAACATCAGCATCAATGCCGTTGCCAATGCAAACAACTACGTGTGGACAGCCACCGGCGGTCTTGTAATCAACAGCGGCAATGGTACCACAACTGTTAACGTTACTGCTAATGCGGCCGGTTCAGTTTCTGTGTATGCCGAAGATACCGTGTGCAACCGTCAGGGTGCATTAGCTACTTTCAACCTCAACACTTTTGCCGCTCCGGTGGTTACTGTTACCGGCCCGCTCACTGCTGCCTGTGCCGGCTCAACCAACACACTCAACGCAGCCGGTGGCAATACCTACCTCTGGTCTGATAACTCAACCAACTCCTCACTCACGGTATCGCCCACCACCACTACTACTTACACCGTAGTGGGTTACAGCACCGACCTCTGCACCGACACAGCTACATTTACCGTGAACGTAAATGCACTGCCCGTGGTAACCCTGGCCCTCAGCCAGAGCACCATTTGTCTCGATGATGCAGCACTTACACTCGCAGGTGGTTCACCCGCAGGTGGTATCTACAGCGGCACAGCAGTTAACAATGGCGTGTTTAATCCTGCAACCGCCGGAGTAGGCAGCACATCAATCACCTACACCTACACTGATTCAAGCGGCTGTACCAACAACGCATCACAAAACATCTCGGTATCACCCTGCACCGGTGTAACCGAAATCGACAACAGTGGTTTCGCTATCATGCCCAACCCGGCTGCTTCGTTCATCAACCTCAACTGGACCGAGAACGTAAACACCGTGGTTATTGTTGACATCCGCGGACGTGAAGTGTTTACACAAAATGTAAGCAACCGCAACACACTTACGGTTGATCTGCAGCAGCTTCCTGCCGGAACTTACTCTGTACGTTTCATTGGCAGCGAAAGCACCTCACAGCGTACGTTTGTGAAGCAGTAAGTTCTGCTTAGCATAAACCCATGCAATTTGGCCCGGCCGCATCAACCGATGCGGCCGGGCTTTTTGTATAGCAGTACAAAACCAGCAGAAAGAAAACACCCCGACAGCCCTGGTATAAACACAAAATCGGTCGTCTGATTTCAGACGACCGATTTTTATGTTTAGCAGCAGAAGAAATTACTTCTTCAGCGTAGCCATCAAATACTCGCGGTTCATGCGGGCGATGTTGCCGAGCGAAATTTCTTTCGGGCACTCTACTTCGCAGGAGCCGGTGTTGGTGCAGTTGCCGAAGCCGGCTTCGTCCATGGTTTTTACCATGTTCAGCACACGGTCAGTACGTTCGGCCTGACCTTGCGGCAGCAGGGCAAACTGCGATACTTTGGCCGATACAAACAGCATGGCCGACGAGTTTTTGCACGATGCCACGCAGGCACCGCAGCCAATGCAGGCCGCCGCAGCAAATGAAGCATCGGCATCGTCTTTCGGAATCGGAATGGCGTTGGCATCCTGCGCGTTACCGGTATTTACCGATACAAAGCCGCCCGAAGCGATGATCTTGTCGAACGCGGAGCGGTCAACCACGAGATCTTTAATTACCGGGAATGCTTTTGCGCGCCAGGGCTCCACGGTAATGGTATCGCCGTCTTTAAACGAACGCATGTGCAGCTGGCAGGTGGTGGTGCCTTTCATGGGGCCATGTGCGCGGCCGTTTATGTACATGCTGCACATGCCGCAAATGCCCTCGCGGCAGTCGTGGTCAAACGCAATCGGCTCATCGCCGCTATTGATAAGCTGCTCGTTAAGTACGTCGAACATTTCGAGGAACGACATATCGGGCGAAACGTCTTTTACATTGTACGTAACGAATTTGCCCTTGTCGGAGGCGTTTTGCTGGCGCCACACTTTAAGTGTAAGGTTCATGCCTTTGTGTTCCATAGCGATAATGTGCTTACTTGTAATTACGTTGTGAAGGTTTGATGCGCTCGTACTTGAGCTCTTCCTTGTGCAGTTCGTAGTTGTTGGTGCCTTTAAACTCCCACGCAGCTACGTACATGTACTTATCATCATGGCGCATGGCTTCGCCTTCTTCTGTTTGGTGTTCTTCGCGGAAGTGACCTCCGCAGGATTCTTCGCGATCCAATGCATCAAGGCACATGAGTTCGCCAAGTTCGAGGAAATCGGCCACGCGGCAGGCTTTTTCAAGCTCCGGATTGAGGCCGTTTGCCGTACCGGGTACGCGCACATCGCTCCAGAATTCTTTCTGCAGCTTGCGGATTTCTTCAACCGCCCACTGCAAACCTTCCTTGTTGCGCGCCATGCCGCATTTGTCCCACATAATTTTACCGAGACGCTTGTGGAAATAGTCAACCGACTTGGTGCCTTTGATGTTCATCAGTTTGTTGATGAGCTCAGCGGTTTCCTTTTCGGCGGCCACAAACTCGGGGCTGTTCACATCGGCTGCTTTATCGCGGATCTGGCTGCTGAGGTAGCTGCCAATGGTGTAAGGAATTACAAAGTATCCATCGGCCAGGCCCTGCATCAGCGCCGAAGCACCGAGGCGGTTTGCGCCGTGATCGGAGAAGTTGGCTTCGCCCAGCGCATAAAGACCCGGAATGGTGGTCATGAGTTCATAGTCAACCCAGAGGCCGCCCATGGTGTAGTGAACCGCCGGGTAAATGCGCATGGGCATTTCGTAGGGATTTTCGTCGGTAATCTTTTCGTACATCTCGAAAAGGTTGCCGTACTTTTCTTTCACTACGTCTTTGCCCAGGGCAATGATGCGTTCTTTTGTAGCGCCGGTTTCGCCGAGCTTGTTGGCCTGCTGTTTTCCGTAACGCTCAATGGCCGAAGCATAGTCGAGGTAAACCGCCATTTTCGAAGCGCCCACACCGTAGCCGGCATCGCAGCGTTCTTTGGCTGCGCGCGAAGCCACGTCGCGCGGAACGAGGTTACCGAAAGCCGGGTAGCGGCGTTCGAGGTAGTAATCGCGTTCTTCTTCCGGAATCTGGTTCGGATGGCGTGTATCGCCCTGTTTCTTGGGCACCCAGATGCGGCCGTCGTTACGCAGCGACTCCGACATGAGCGTGAGTTTCGACTGGTGATCGCCCGATACGGGGATGCAGGTGGGGTGAATTTGAGTAAAGCACGGGTTGCCGAAATAGGCGCCGCGTTTGTGTGCTTTCCACGCCGCGGTTACGTTGGAACCCATAGCATTGGTGGAAAGGAAGAATACGTTTCCGTAGCCGCCGGTGCAAAGCAGCACTGCATGGCCCGAATGGCGTTCGAGTTCGCCGGTAACGAGGTTGCGGGCAATGATGCCTTTGGCTTTGCCATCGATCATTACCACATCCAGCATTTCGTGGCGCGAGTACATGATGGCATTACCCAGGCCTACCTGGCGCTCAAGCGCACTGTAGGCGCCCAGCAGCAGCTGCTGGCCGGTTTGGCCGGCGGCGTAAAATGTGCGCTGCACCTGTGTGCCGCCGAATGAGCGGTTGCTGAGCAGTCCGCCATATTCGCGGGCAAAAGGCACACCCTGCGCCACACACTGGTCAATGATGCTGGTACTTACTTCGGCCAGGCGGTGTACGTTGGCTTCGCGGGCGCGGTAGTCGCCGCCTTTAATGGTATCGTAAAACAGGCGCCAAACGCTGTCGCCGTCGTTCTGGTAGTTTTTGGCGGCGTTAATACCACCTTGTGCGGCAATGGAGTGTGCGCGGCGCGGGCTGTCCTGAAAGCAGAACACCTTTACCTTGTAGCCCATTTCGGCAAGAGAGGCTGCAGCGGCTGAACCGGCCAGACCTGAACCTACCACAATAATTTCGAGGCTGCGCTTGTTGGCCGGGTTCACCAGAGCTACTTCAGAACGGTATTTCGTCCATTTTTGCTCGAGTTCGCCTGCCGGAATTTTCGCGTTGAGTTTGCTGCTCATAGTATTATGATGAATGCGAATGTGCGGTTAATGAATTAGAGGTTCCAGTTCAGTGCATCAAAACCAATGTACTTGGCCAGCTGGAAGAAAATGGGGAATGCCGCAAAACCCACAAAAATGAGGGCCGCAAATCCGGTACTCGCCAGTTTCCAGATTTTACCGTACTTCTGGTTGTTCAAACCCAAAGTCTGGAAAGCCGACTGGAAGCCGTGGTTAAGGTGAAACGCCAGCAGGGCGATAGACACAAGGTAAATAATGGCGTAAATAGGATTGGCCATTGCCTCGGCTACTTCCATGGCCAGCGTTTCGCCGCCGGTGGCCAGCGCCTCTTCGGGCCCTACCACATGGCCGGTAACACGATACGGCACAAAGAAATTGTAGAGGTGAACTACAATGAAAAAGAAAATTACGCTGCCGGTGAGCAGCATATTGCGCGAAAACCAGTTGCTGGTTTTGCTTGCTCCGTTTACGGCATATTTTACCGGGCGGGCATCGCTGTTTTCTTTGGTAAGCAGCAGCGCCTGTGCCACGTGTACCACAATGGCAAGGAAAAGCACTACTTCAATAATGCGGATGATGATGCTGTGCACCATGCTGTGTGAAGCCTCGTTGAATTCTTTGCCGCCATCGCCAAAGAATAAGTGCACGTTGGTGTAAAGGTGCTCCACGAGGAACAGACAAAGGAATAACCCCGACAGGGCCATCACCGTTTTCTTGCCGAGCGAGGAAGTCAGAAATTTCGTCATACTGCGAAATACGAATGTTGATTTTGGAAAACCTGTCCGGACTGGTTTCCGGAAGCGGTTACAAATGTACTTACCGCAACCGATACCACAAGCCGAAAATGCAGGTTTTTCATTTTGCCTTAATAACAAGCCTCAGCGCGCTTAGTTCAATAATAGCAAGTGTTTCAGGCTTATTAAAAATGAATCTAAATAAGGCGGTTCCTGCTCTTTTGTGGTTTCAGGAAAAAGGAAAGCGGGTTTGTAAAATTTTCACCCGTTCCCCAACGCAATTCATTCCACAAATGAACTTTTTCAGTGATTTTGAAAAATCAGATTTTTTTCAAATCTTGCCTGCTCAACCCAAACTCAATAATTAACCCTGATAAACTTATTTTATGATTGTTTACGGATGGAGCTCTTTCAAGGTGTATTCTGCACCTGTGCATCAATTTGACTTCGGACAAAACTTTGCGCCGGGTATTGAAGTGGAAATTCGTCAGAAATACGCTCATCTCTTCTGGATTCCTTTTTTCAGTATCGGACAAATCTGGGCACTGAAACAAAACGGACAGATGTTCGAAATGTCGCACGATATTAAGCAGGCGCTGATTCAGCGTGGTATTGAACCGAAAACACCGTGGTACACCTTTGCCGGGCTTATGCTGGTGGGGGTGGGTTTTATTGTGTTTGCGGTAAAGTAGGTTGTTTCTGATTTTTTGAACTACAGCCGGAGCAGGTGGTGCTTTATTGCTCAGAACGGTTCGCTCCATCTGTTTATATTTACCAGGTACAACCAAACGCTTCACCCTATGATCTGGGCAATCGTCATCATTGCTGTTGTGGCACTCCTTATTTTTCTCGCCTGGTATTTCGGCGAAAAAACAACGGTGTTCCGCAACATCCGCAAGCACCAGCCGCAGCAGGTAAGCAGCTTCCGCGAAGGTGAAGCTGGCCGCGTGCAGGGCAAGGTGGTGTTTCACGGACAAACGCTGCGTGCGCCGCTGAGCGGGCGCGAGTGTTCGTATTACCGCGTAATTGTGGAGGAATACCGCAGCAGCGGAAAATCAGGCCACTGGCATAAGGTAATTGACGATGTGAAAGCCGGTCTTGTATTGCTGCACGACGGAAGCGGCTATGCCCTGATTAACGCCGAAAGCGCACGCTGCTTTATTGTGCCCGATGCCAACTTCAATTCGGGCACATTTAAAGATGCGCCTGCACATATTGAAGAATACCTGAAAACCCATGCGAAAAAAAGCACCGGCATTTTTGGCTGGAACAAAAGCATGCGTTACAAGGAAGGCCTGCTTGAAGAAGGCGAAGTGGTAAATGTGGCCGGCAAAGCCGTTTGGCGCGATGCGAAGTCGCTGGGCTTTCAGTTGCCGGTGGATAAAATTCTGGTGTTCTCGGCTGAGCAGGATGCGAAGTTGTATTTTACGGATGGGGCGGTGTGAGTTTCCCCCAGATTATTATAAGCTGAATGAATTTTCTAAGCTAAATTGTATTATGAATTTCGTTCCATTGACACCAATTCTTTTGTTAATAACAGCCATTATATTAAGGGTGTTAATTTGGTTTTTTAGTAAAAAAGAGATTGTAAGATCGAATCTGAATAGACACAATGTTTCCCAAATATCTGATTGCAAAGACCATGAGGTAGTATGTGTAAAAGGAGAAATAATTGGATGTCAAAATTTATTAACTGCTCCGTTAAGCGAAACAAGTTGTGTGTTTTATAATTCGAAGATTGAAGAAATGAAATATGGTGCAACTGGCAAGGTAATGTGGAATTTGCTGGTAGACTATATTCCTAGAACATCTTTGATAATTTATGATGGTACAGGTTATGCCGTAGTGAGAACATTGTCTGCAATTGCCGATATTGGTTTTCATGGGGAAATGATTATTAATTCTGTTAATGATAATTCCCCTGGCCTTTCTTGGTTATTGAATGAATCGTCGGTTTCTCTAACAACCGCATCTGGTAAAAGTAAAGTATTAAGATGTAATGAAGGTGTCTTATATGAAGGTGAAGAAATAAAAATAAAAGGATTAGGAATTTGGATTGATACCAAAGAATTAGAATTGGATTATCCTGTGGACAAGATGCTTGTTTTTGAAGCTGATCCGAATTGCAGATTATACATAGGTTTACCTTAAAAAAGGGCTTTTGCAATTCAAAATGATTTCTGCAACAAAATAGCTGTTCGAGGTTTTTAAGAGTATTCATTTCCCCGCAATCCTTTATCTTTAACCCTCATTCCAACACACATACCTATGCGCTACGCATCCATAAACAATTCGCTGTTTACCGATAACCGCCGCCGGTTTGCTTCACGCATGAAGCCCAATTCCATTGCAATCTTGAATGCCAATGATGTAATGCCAACCGGGGCCGACGGCACCATGAAATTCCGCCAGAACAGCGACCTGTTTTACCTTTCGGGTGTGGATCAGGAAGAAACCATTCTGGTGCTTTTTCCCGATTCCATTGACCCCGATCACCGCGAAGTGCTTTTTGTGCGCGAAACCAGCGAGCATATTGCCATCTGGGAAGGCGAAAAACTGAATAAGGAACAGGCCACCGAGGTTTCGGGTGTGCGCAAAGTGTATTGGACACACCAGTTCAAACAGATTCTTTACACGTTAATGGTAGAAGCCGAAAACGTGTACCTCAATACCAACGAGCACTACCGCGCCGTAATTGAGGTGGAAACCCGCGATGCACGTTTTGTAAAATGGTGCCGCGAAACCTACCCGATGCACAATTACCTGCGCTCGGCACCCATTCTGCATGAGCTGCGTGCCATTAAATCTGACATTGAAATTGAACTCATGCGCAAAGCCTGCGACCTTACGGAAAAAGGCTTCCGCCGTGTGCTCGGGTTCATTAAACCCGGCGTGTGGGAATACGAAATTGAGGCCGAACTGGCACATGAATTTATCCGCCACGGTGCCGGCTTTGCTGGCTATGAACCCATTATTGCAGCCGGCAAAAACTCATGCGTGCTGCACTACAACATCAACGACAAGCAGTGCCACGACGGAGATATTGTACTCATGGATTTTGCTGCAGGCTACGCCAACTACCAAAGCGATCTTACCCGCACGGTGCCCGTAAACGGCAAATACACCCCGCGCCAGCGCGATGTGTACAATGCCGTGCTGCGCGTAATGCGTTATGCCACCTCACGTCTTGTGCCCGGCAACATGATTGTGGATTACCACAAGGAAGTGGGGCTGGCCATGGAAGAAGAGCTCATTAAACTCGGCCTGCTGGATGCGGCTGAAGTGAAGAAGCAAAACCCCGATGCACCGCTGTACAAAAAGTATTTCATGCACGGCACCTCGCACTACCTCGGTATTGATGTGCACGATGTGGGCGCACGCTACCGCAAGTTTGAAGCAGGCATGGTTTACACCTGCGAGCCCGGCATTTACATTCCCGCCGAAGGCATTGGTGTGCGCATTGAAAACGATATTCTGCTCAGCAACAATGGCCAGATAGACCTCATGGCCAATATCCCCATTGAAGCTGATCATATCGAGCAGCTCATGGCTGAGGCACGCAACTGAACACCGGCATGAAGCGGCTGTTTTTACTTGTTGTTATTATGGCCCTGCTGGGCCGCACCGCGCAGGCACAAACAGCCCCGCCGCATCTTCGCTATTTTGGTTTTGCACTTATTGATGTGTTCTGGGACGATCCGCATGATACATCTGCAGTGACCAATTACCTGAACGAAGTGGACACGTTCTCGAACGTGGCGCATCTGGCGGTGTACAGCCCCTCGGATAACATTGTGCAGCGCATTGCCAATATGAACAGCCGCTGCGTACTGCCCATGCTGCACATACAGTCTGTGTTTTTTGAATACGAAGACACCAACGGCCCCAGCGGCGCCAACTACGGGCTGCGCAGCGATTACCTGAGCCGCTGGAATCAGTTTCTGGCCATCAACCAAGCAGCCATTACGCCGGCTTCGATAGGCGCATTTTATATTGTGGATGAGCCGTACTGGAACGGTGTAACCTATGCCGAACTGGATACGGTGTGCACGCTTTTGCAGCAGGCATTTCCGGCTATTCCGGTTTTTCTGGTGGAGGCCTACACCATGATGAATCAGTTTCAGGTGCCGCCCTCGGCCGACTGGCTTGCTTTCGATATGTACGGCATTTTTGATCCGCCAAACGATGCGCAGTTTATGCAGAACCTGACGCTGCTGAAAAATGCACGCACTTCATCGTCGCAGGAATTGTTTCTGATTATCGACGACCAGTGGATTACGCTTTACGGCCAGGCAGGATATGCGCCGGATACCATTGAATACATGGTGCAGAACTACTACGATCTGGCGGTGGCCGATACAAGTATTGCCGGACTGATCGGCTATTTATGGCCGGGTGGTTTTGATGAGCCGGCACAACTGGGCGTGCGAAACATGCCAGCCAATGTGATACAGAAAAATGTAGCCATTGGCAAGAGCATCAAAAACAATTATAATCCGTGCACGGCTTCTGACGTGCCGACGATGGCAGAGATTCCTGACGTTGCTGTTTTCCCGAGCCCGGCCAGCGATGTGCTTGAGGTGAAATTTCAGGGGCGCGAAGCCGTTTGCACGATATACAACAGCGCGGGCAAACAGCTTATGCAGCAGCAGGCGGTAAACCAGTGTGCGTTTGATGTGGCGGCGTATGCGCCGGGAATTTATTTTGTGCGCATTGAAGCCGGAGAAGCAGTGGTTAGTCAAAAATTTATCATCTTTCGCTGATGGCTGCTGCGAAAAACGGAAAGGCTGAACAGAAAAAAGATGAGGTACGTCCGCTAAAAACAGTGGTGTGCCGTGGTGCGCGTATCCGTTATTCCGATACCGGCAAAGGCCGCGCTATTGTGTTGTTGCATGGCTTTCTCGAATCGCTTGAAGTGTGGAACTACAATGGCTTTGCCGACGAGCTTGCCAAAAAATTCCGCGTCATTGCCATTGACCTTCCCGGCCACGGCAAGTCTGATTGTTTGGGCTACGTACACCGCATGGAGCGCATGGCCGATGTGGTGAAAGATGTAATGGATCAGGCCGGGCTGAGGCGGTATGTTATTGCCGGGCATTCGATGGGCGGCTATGTGGCGCTGGCTTTTGCCGAGAAGTACCCCGAATTTTTGCGCGGCCTCTGTCTGTTTCACAGCACCGCACTGGCCGACAGCGAAGAGAAGCAGCTGGACCGCGAGCGCGCCATACGCATTGTGAAACGCAGCGCGGTAAAATACACGCATCCGCTGGTGACCAACCTGTTTGCGCTGGCCAATGTGCGCTACATGAAAAAGGAAATTACCTGGCTGCGCCGCGTGGCCTCACGCACACGCAAACAGGGCATTGTAGCCGCACTCGAAGGCATGAAAATACGCCGTAACCGTGAGCCCGTGCTTAAATTTGCACAATACCCGGTACTCATTATTGCCGGTAAGCGCGATAATGTAATTCCCTTTCACACACTCGAAGAACAGGCCAGCCTCCCCAAAACCTGCCGCCTGCTTGCCCTCGATCGTGTTGGCCACATGGGCTTCATTGAAGCGCGCGAACTTACCTTGCAGAAACTCCGCGCGTTTACCGGTGCCTGTTATAAACGGAAATTTTCGGGCGTGTAAAACGCATGATCATAATAAAAGCAAAAGCCGGCTGCACATTTGCAACCGGCTTTTAAATTTAGTCACGCCTTAACCTTAAAAAAACGCGACTGCCAAAATGAACAACTGCATAGGAAAAGCAGTTGGAAACCAATCGGCCTTGTTACACACACAAAACAAGGCTAACCAAAAACACTTCCCCAACCAGAACGGGTAAGTAACTATAGCGATGCATTACAGCTCCGGAAATCCGGAAAAGCATTGCAGAAACCATATTAATAATAAATAAAAGAACGGAAGCTGAAAAACAAACGAACCTTACGGGGTTCGTTAAAACAGTACAACCTTACGGGGTTGTTTAAAATCAATTTCTCAAAAGAACGTATCCTGATTTTTTTGTTTGCAACCTTACGGGGTTGCCCAATTACATTGTACAGTAACTAATCTTGCTCATGTCCGGTAAATGAATAATTCAAACTAACCGGGAGTCGTTTTTTCGATTTCTTAATGCGGAAGAACCTTACGGGGTTCGGAATTTCGCCGCAACCTTACGGGGCTGCGTAATTTCAATTTACACTGCAACCTTACGGGGCTGCGTAATTTCAATTTACACTGCAGTCTTACGGGACTGCGAAATGGGAAAAGAACGTTTGCATTTCCGTGCCGCACAAAGTCGGAAACGGAGCATAATACTTTCTGTTTCATTCTGCCTGAATCCGGCAAGCCGGGCTATGCAAACAGTGATTGAATACGTACAAGAACTTATTTATTGCGAAGCGGCTTAATTACCGCTGAAACTCTTAATAAACCCGGTTGTTTACAATCCTTGCCGATCATTCAACAACCGGGTCCCACACACACTCAGGAAAAAATTAACTGTATAATGCTGTAAAGAATAATACCCACACAAGCAAGACCAAAAATGAATCCCATAGTACCGAGTCCGTCCACATGATATTCATGTCTATTTTGCATATTGTCTTTTCGGATAACATCGTGCCTTTTCATAACCAAACGTATTTAGAAGGTGAATAGTATTTATGACTTAATATTTACTTCTGACTAAATAATGCAGTAAGTAAAAAAAGATACAAGTAAAAAGAAAGAAGGCAGTACCTGTTTGAATATGTAACATCCCCACGTACACACACAAACCTGTACGTCCTTCTGTTCTCCGTGTTTCAACGAACGTGTTTGATAATATGACGTTCAGGTATTGGAAACGTTGATTGAATTAACGTTTTTTAGTACTCGGCCGTTCACATTTTAACAACATCCGTATCACACAGTATTGAGTTGAAGTGCTTCCAGTATGTCAGAGAACTTACTCTTATTAGTTGGCTTCTTTTTGTTTGGTGAAGCTTTCTATACAATAGTACGCGGACACGCTATACAATGTTGTGGACTTTCAACAGGTGGCAAATGATTTGCTTCAGGCGGGACATTTTTTGCGATAAGTGGCAGTGGAATTTGTCGGTATGCTTTGCCTGTTGGTCTGTTTAGATTACTTGTTGGTCGATTTTGTAAATGAGTGGTAACTAACTGAAAAACAGGAAATTGTAGTATGTGGTGGTTGTAATTTGGCTGTCTAAAACGAATAAACGAGCAGTATCTGGCCCGGGTAAAAAAAACACGCCTGTCTGAATATATACTCAAACAGGCGTGCGTGCCGGGGCGTGGCCAAAAGTTATTGTTTCACGAATCGCGCCTGGGCAATGGTTTGTCCGTCGGCAATGCGCAGGGTGTAAATGCCTGCGGGCAGGTTACTGATATTTACCTGCGAGGAGTTGCCCGCGGCTATCAGCCCGGTATCCACAGTGCGGCCGGTAATGTCTGTAATGATCCACGAAGCATTCGCAGCTTTCACTTCGTAGTTTACAAACACTACTGTGCTGGCCGGGTTCGGATACAGGCTGACAGTTCGCGTCGGGGTTAAAGATTGGTGGATGCCGGTGGGGTTTACCGTGTTGCATGCGCAGGGCGGTTGCGGATCATACCAGTAGCGGGTGCTGTCGGCTACTTGCTGCAGGCGGGCTACGCTGCTTGCGGGGCCGTTGTTGCCGCGTGCATATAAATACGCATAGTCGAGGCAAAGCATTTCGCCGGCTTCAAATGTAAACGGACCCGATGTGCCTACACCACGTCGATCGCCAGGTGTTGAACCAGCCGAAACTTCATCCCACGGCGCCTGAGGAACCATGTTGGTGCCAAAGCCCTGCGGATCAGAACTGCCCGGAAACATAAAATGCGCCTGTGTAGTGCCGCCGTAGCCGTTGCCGCCATAGGTAAGCGGACTTGTATCACGCCAGTATGAAGTCATGTAGCCGTAGTATTGTGTGGTGTCGGTAGGATTTCCTCTCGGCGAGCCGTCATTATTATAGTACATGAACCGGTTCACTTTGCAGTATTCGCCGGCTTCATCCACAGCGCCGTCGTAATCGTTATCAATTCCGTCGCCGGCATCAGCCTGCGGGCCGCGCAAAAACATGATGCCCTGCGCCGGCGGATTGGCTCCGTAAGTGCCGGTTCCCGGTGCGCTGTTGCCACCATCGTTTACAGCGCCGTTGTAACCATACACCATTCCACGCAATACATCACTGCCAATGAAATCATCACCATACGCACCAATATCAAAATCGGCCCATTTACCTATAAACGTATTTACATAGTCATTCGTGGAGCGATTGTACACACGGTAATTGATAAACACGGTACTGTCGAGCCAGTTGCCCGGACGGCTGTAGGCGTAAACCGTCATGTGTATTTCGGTCTTAAACTTGCGTCCGCCGGTTTCGGTGTGCACATCGCGGTCGTCGTTATAGATGGCAAAGATCATCTGGTCGCCTTTGATGCAGGGGTATTCGCCCTGCATAGGTTCGTAGAGACCATTCTGATTCAGATCCACAAATGCGGCAAGCATGGTGGCTTGTCCCTGATTCGTATCGCCGTTGCCGGGCCATGTGGTAATTACGGCCGGAATGGTATAATTAGGATATAACGAAGGGTTGGCATACCAGTTCACAAAACTGTCGATCTGCGTTTTGTTTATTTTCCACACCTGTGCCCACTGGTTGTCAAAAGTGGTGTTATAGGCCGAAGGACTTGAAACCGGCCCGCCGAAAAAGTCAACACCCGCCTGCGAATATGTTTGTGCAGCCGTGTGCAGCAGGCCCGCTGTATCATAGCCGCCAATCCACATGGCATCGGCATAAAAAGTATGTTTGTTTGAATTTGCGGGCACTTCATACTGCGGCCCGAATGTGGTGTAGTTGGTAAACAATGCGCCGTTTGAATTTACACCCGCATGTGCCTGATTGATATCAAGCACGGAATAACCCAGGGTCGATTGCGCCGAAAGGCTGTGAAATACTGCCGCAACCGCGGCGATACTGAGGAGTAATTTTTTATTCATACGAATACGTTTTTACGCTGCCTGTTTCAGATAAAACAGCAGCAATTGTGAATGAGTAAAATGCGGGATGCGCGGGGAAAAGTATGAATAGATGTCCGGGGGATCAGACAGTGCTTTAAAACCGGAAAGAGCGGGGGAACAGCAGACAGCCGATGTAACATCCCCACGTACACCGATCATCAGACTGCTCCCCGGACATTGCTGTCCTGCTCTTTGTCTTCAATTTTTTCAGCTAATCTCCGGACGTTCCCGGAGGTACTACATTGCAATTATACATACATCACCCATACCCCGATTCTTCTCTTTGATATGTGGCAGCAGGAAAGCCGTAAATGGAAAAAATAAACATGAAAACTGGCAATGCAAGTGCTTTCAGGTGTGGTGAAAGGTTAATTAGGCTTACCTGCGGTAATAAATGCATCGAGGCGCAACTTGGGGTGTTGCGCCTCGATAATAATTTGGTATGAAGTTTAGATTTTATTTAGACGCTGCAGGAATGCATCTTTTTTACGGCGCGAAATTTCGATTTGCGAGCCGTCGGTCATTACTGCATAGCCGCCATCGGTTTTCAGATAGCGCACCACGTGGTTGATATTGATGAGGTGATGATGGTGAACGCGGATGAAATCGTTTTCGGGCAGCAGATCTTCGTAATGTTTGAGGCTGGCTGATACGAGGAGTTTCTTTTTGCTTTCGAGGAAGAAGCTGGTGTAGCTGCCATCGGCTTCGCAGCGGATAATGTCTTTTACGTTTACAATTTCGTAGGCATTTCCGGTGGGCAGTGTAATTTTTGTGTACTGCTCAGAAGGCATGCGGAAGTTTTGCAGCAGGAACTTGAGGTTTTCGAGATTATCGTTGCCGCTTTGCTTTTTCACAATTTTATCTACCGCCGCCTTCAGCTCGTCGCCGTCGATGGGTTTGAGCAGATAGTCGATTGCGCTGTATTTAATAGCGCGCAGGGCATGCTGGTCTGAAGCTGTGGTAAAAATTACATCAAAGCCGGCCTGCGGCAATTGTTCGAGCAAATCGAAGCCGCTGCCGTCGGCCATTTCAATATCGAGAAAAACCAGTTTTGGGTTTACTTTTCGAATCAGCTCTACGCCCGAGGCCACAGCGTCGGCCGTAGCCACCACCTGCACATCCGGGCAATTTGTTTTCACTAATGTTTCCAGTACCTCGCGGCTCTTGGTTTCGTCTTCTACAATAACGGCAGTAATCATAATGAGTCAGGTAATTGATGTGAATGAAATGTTTCGTGCGGCTGCAAATTAGGAAACAGGTATGAATATATCAACACGTGTTCCGGCCGGCTCGTCGGCTTCGTCGTATAAGTCGGTGATAGACATGCTCAGGTTGCTTCCGTTCAGGCGGTTGATGAGTTCAAGCCGGTCGTTGGTAATTTTCATGCCTAACGATTTATGGTCTTTTTGTTTAGACAGTTGCCTGATTGAGCGAGAACGCTCACGGCCAATGCCATTATCCACAATGCTGCACACCATTGTATTTTCCTGAAGCCGGAAGCTGAGGTTCAGTTTGCCGTTATCGCCGCGTGGCATGAGTCCGTGCAGGATTGCATTTTCAATGTAGGGCTGAAGCAGCATGGGTGGTATTTCAATGTAGTCGATGTCGATATCGTCTGAAATATCCACTTCCCAGGTAAACCGGTTTTCGAAACGCAGGGCTTCGAGGTCGAGATAGAGCTGGAGGTATTCAAGCTCCTCGCGCACGGTGAGTGCAGTTTTTTCGGAGTTGTAGAGGATGATGCGGATAAGGCGGGCAAATTTATTAAGGTATTTGCCGGCATCGGCCGATTTGTTGTTTAAGATAAAATGCTGAATGGAATTGAGCGAGTTGAATACAAAGTGCGGATTCATCTGCGCGCGCAGGGCTTTCAGCTCATTGCGCGACATGGCCACATGTGTTTCGGCTTCCAGCCGCTCGCGGCGTTTGATCTGGCGGATACGCAGCAGCACCACGGTAATGATAAGCAACAATGCCGCCGCCACAATGAGCAGCTGAAACCAGGTGCGCTGCCAGATGGGAGTTTGAATCACAAAAGTAAACTCAGCCGGCTGTGGCGACCAGAGGCCTTCGTTGTTGCTGCTGATTACTTTGAATTTGTATTTACCCGGAGGCAGGTTGGCATACGTGGCCGCATTTTCATGTGCAGCCGGCGACCAGGTTTTGTCGAATCCTTCGAGCTGATAGCGGTAGCGTACTTTGCCCGGCTGCGTTAAGCAAATACCTACAAACTCAAACGAAAGGTTGTTGTCGGAATACGGCAACTCCACATTGTTTTGCAATGCGGTGTCCTGATAAAAAAGCCGGATGCCTGTAATGTTTGTTTTGGTATAGGCCGGGTTCATACGCTGCCGGGCCGGGTTGTAGCGTATCAATCCGTTTACCGTACCAAACCACATGATCCCTCTGCTGTCGAGCAGCGCACCGTTCGAGTTACATTCTACCCCCATAAAGCCTTCTTCCTTGCCCAGTGTGGTAATTTGTTTGGAGCCGTTGCGCCTGTAGGTTTCAAGGTCAAACCGGTTGAGGCCCTGATTGGTGCCTATCCACAAATAACGCTGTTCTTTATCAAGCAGCATGGCATACACCAGATCAGAATTCATCCCGTCGAGCTCTGAAATCTTATCGCCGCGTTTCCCGTCCCAGATAAACACCCCGTCGAGTGTACCAAAAAACATACGTCCGGTTTTATCCTGACAAATTGAAAAGTACGATTCTGTTTTCAGTCCGGTGAGTGAAGTCGCATCGGCAAACGTTTTCCCGTCAAACACATACAATCCGCCCAAATAGGTGCCTACCCAGATTTTACCATCAGCAGTTTCGGTGAGGTACCAGACATTGAATGCTTTTTTATTACCGGGAGGAATTTCGAAAGCGGTAAATTTTTCGTTTTCGAAAAGTGTAATGCCTTGTCCGCCGCCAATCCAAAGCCGCCCCTTCCGGTCGGTCATCAACGTATTTACCGTATCGCTTTCCAGTCCGTTTTTTTTGGTGTATGTGGTAAAGCGTCCGTTTTTCCAGCGTGCCAGCCCGTTGCCGGTCCCAATCCACACTGATCCGTCGGGAGTGGTTTCGGCGTCGTTGGTGCGGTTTGAGGGGAGTCCGTCTTTTGTGGTATAGTTTACAAATTTCTCGTCATCGGCCATCTTAAACACGCCGCCGGTTTCGGAGCAGGCCCAGATGTTTCCGTCATTATCTTCCGTAACACCAAAAATGAAATAGTTGCTCAGGCCTTCGTGCACGCCGTAGCTGATAAACGCATCACCCCGGTAGCGATACATGCCTGCATGTGTGCCCAGCCACAAACTGCCTTCATAGTCCTGGTAAATACAATCAATTTTTTCGGCATTAATATTTCGCGCTACCAGAATACGCCTTATCGTTTTGCCGTCCCACGCAAAAAGCCCGTTGCCTGCGCCAATCCAGGTGGTGTTTTCATTGTCGGTAAACAAGGCATTCACATCGGGCATATCCACGCTCGAAGGCGGCAGCAGCAGCCTGAACCGGCCTTCCTCAAAAATGAATATCCCGTCGGACGTGCCGGCCAGCAAATCGCCGTTTATGTCGTGTGCAATGGCTTTTACATCATTATTAAAAAGCGCCGGCATCGGGAAATGCGTAAACTGCCCGTCGGCATAACGGTAAATTCCGTTTCGCGTGCCGATCCAGAGTACCGATGTGTTTTTCTGTTCGTAAAGGCATAGTATTTCCTGTCGCCCTGGTCCTTGCGCGGAGAGCGAAATAAAATTGATGCCGTTGTAAAGCGTCAGTCCGCTTTCGGTGCCAAACCAAAGCGCACCAGTGGTTGTTTGAAGCAGGCAGTTTACGTGGTTTCCCGCAAGTCCGTTGGAAGCATTAAAGTTTTCAAACCTCCCGTTTCGAAGGCGGCTGGCTCCGTCAATGGTGCCTACCCACAGGTTTTTCTGTTTGTCTTCGGTTATGCCTGTTACCCAGTGGTTAGGCAATCCGTTGCGGGGTGAATAATTGCTGAACGTAAGCCCGTTAAACTGGCTCAAACCACCATACCCGCCCGACCAGAGGTAACCTTTACTGTCTTGAAAAATGGTGTAAACCTGCACAAAAGCCAGCCCGTCATCAACCGAGTAATTACGGAAATGCCTCGTTTGTGCAAAATCAGGCAGTGCTGCCAGCGAGAACAGCCAGATCAAAAACAGGTTGAGGCGAAAGTGCACGTGTTCCGAAACGTAATTGGTTTGGGTTAAAGATACTGTTTCCCGCCTGCGCAGGTATGCAAATACCTCGGATAGCTGCAACAAAAAACAATCAACAGGCGCACATCCCCATGTTACCTGTCAATTGTTTTCTTAGTGTGATTCATTTTGCGTTGACCCGGAGCCTGACGCACATCCCCGTTTATCAGACTCCGGATCTCGGCTTGTTGATCAATACAATGCAAACCTACATCCACACCGTTTGCTTCACAAATCAATTATTGAGCAAAATATACAGATCAAAGATATATTTTTATAGTATAATATATTGAAAATCATTTTAATACATGTGTTATGATTTGATATGTGCAGTCAAATAAAAAGATCACCCATAAATATACATGTTAAAGGTGTAATTATTTGACGATTCACATGCGGTGGGAATGCCATATTTCTGCTAAATTGCTTTCTTAAAAGCTGTTTGAGACAATAGTGTTCCGGTTTCCCGATTAAAAATTACTTACATGTCAAAGACGAGTTCTGATCAATTGCATAAATTAATCCTTTCGCTCAACAAAGCCGAGCGGCGGCATTTCAAGATTTTCTCATCGCGGCATACCATTGGCGAAAGCAACAACTATGTGCTGTTATTCGACGCCATCGCTGCGCAGGAAAATTACAATGAGGAAGCATTGCTGAAAAAATTCAGGAAGGAGGCTTTTATCAGGCAATTCAGCATAACCAAAAACCGGTTGTACGAAAGTATTCTGCGCAGTCTGGATGTGTTTCATCATAACAGCTCGGTTGATGCACAGCTTTGGAAAGAATTGCATTACACGGAAATTCTGTATAAAAAAACACTGTATGACCAGTGTGCCAAACGGCTTCGCAGCTTGAAAAAGCTGGCCCTGCGCAACGAAAAGTATGCGGTGCTGGTGCAGGTGCAGGCGCTCGAAAAACTCCTTGCCGAAAAAGATAATTACTCCGGCATAAGTGATGCGCAGGTGGCCGGGATGCTTGAAAACGACAGGCTGGTGGCCGAAGAAATACGTGTGATAAATGATTTATGGCATGTAAAAAGCCGCTTGTTTATGCAGCTCAACCGCACAGGCCGTGCACGCGAAACCACCCAGCTCGAACACCTGCGCAGCCTGCTCGATCAGGCATTGCCCGCCGAAATTGCCGGCCGGCACAGTGTAAATGCCCGCTATCTCTATCATCACACCAGCAGTGCCTATTACTTTGCGGCCAACGACTACGAAAACTGCTATGCCCAGCTGGCCGCCAATGCCACGCTGATTGAAGAAAACACCACCATTTTCAGCGATGAGCCGAATGCCTATTTTTCGGTGCTCACTAACCTGATTTATGTGGCCGGCCGCCTGCGCAGGTACGATGCTGTGGATATCTACCTCGAAAAACTGCGCCGCCTGCCCGAACAGCTCGACACCGGCGGCAACGAAGATCTTGAAATCAAACTCTTCTCCTCCGCATTCAGTCTCGAACTGGCTTTATACAACAGTATCGGCCAGTTTCAGAAAGCCGCCGATCTTGCTCCGCGTATCAGCGAAGGACTTGATAAATACGAAGGCCGCCTGAGCAAACTCCGCGAAGCACATTTCTGCCTAAGCCTTGCAGTGGCTTTTTTCGGCATTGCAAAACCTCATATTGCACTGCGCTGGATTACACGCCTGCTCAACGATACGGCAATCGGGCTGAATGAATGGATTTATGCCGTGGCCCAGCTTTTTCAGGTCATCCTCCATATCGAACTCGATAATCATGAAGTACTGCCGTATGTGTTGCGTTCGGTAACGCGCTATTTCAAAACACGTAACCGCGTTTACCAATTCGAAACACGCTTTCTCGCATTTGCCGAAAACCTTAGCCAGCAAAACAAAGCCACAATTGCCGATTACGAGGCTTTCCTGCAAAACATTGCCCCGCTGGCCGACGATCCGTTTGAGCGTTCGGCTTTCGAATATTTCGATTTCCCCGCCTGGGCAGAAAGCAAAACCTCAGGCAAAAGCTTTGCTGAAATTGTAGCGGCGAGGGCTGGTGTTGATAGTTAAATTTTATATGCTGCCAGTGCCTGCTTGTCGTGCCATATTAATTATCTTGTGGTGATGCAATACGATGTAGCCATTATTGGAGGCGGGCCGGGCGGTTCTGCCTGTGCAAATTATCTCAGGCAAAATGGCTATGCCGTAGCCGTTTTTGAAAAAGAATTTTTTCCGCGTGATCATGTGGGCGAATCGCTGATTCCTTACACCTATTACAAGCTGCAGGAAATGGGTGTGCTTGAACAGGTATTGCCGTTTACCACCAAAAAGCCCGGCGTTAACTTTGTGGATCGCGACGGGCTGCGGCAATCGGTGTGGTGTTTTGATAAAATTATGAATGATGGTGCCGAGATGAGTATGCACACCCTGCGCGCACCCTTTGACCACGCCCTGCTTAAACGTGCAGCACAGCTGGGTGCCGATGTGTTTGAAGGTGCCACCGTGAAAAATGTCGATCTCACCAATCCGTCTCAAGCTACGATCGACGTGCTGCATCACGACGGTACACGCAAAAATTACGCTGCACGTTTTCTGGTCGATGCCAGCGGACAAAATGCATTCCTCGCCTCGCGCCGGCGCACACGTGAACCGTATGAAGGGCTGGATCGTGTGGCCTTGTTTACACATTGGGTAAACACGAATTATGATTCGGCCCTCAGCAGCGGACTCATCAAAATTGTGTACATAGGCGGCGAAAAATTAGGCTGGCTCTGGGTTATTCCGGTGGGGCGCAATCACCTCAGCATTGGTGTTACACTCAATAATGCCTATGTAAAAGAACAAAAAAAGCTGCTTGGCGACGATTGGAAAACTGCGCTGTACAAGCAGCTTATTGAAGAAGCAATGTGCCTTAAACCGGTGCTTGAAGGTGCTTCCATTGAACACGAAGTACAGGTAATGGGCGATTATTCCTATCGCGTTACGCAGAAATTCGGTTCAAACTATGCGCTTGCCGGCGACTCAGCCGCGTTCCTCGATCCTATTTTTTCGAGCGGTATTTATGTCGCAATGGAAGTAGCGCACCGCGTGGCCAATTGCCTGCATGTGAAATTCACGCAAGGCGATGAAGCCGGGCGGGCAGCATTTGAAAAACAATACAAAGAAGTGGATGCTGCGTATGCACTTATCGAAAAATTCATCCGCCTTTTCTACGATCCCAATCTGCTCAACTTTGCTCACGCCGGCGCGGGCGACAATGGCTATCAGAAATTCCTCGCCGCCTACGAAATATTCCACTATCTCCTTGCCGGCGATTTCTTCAACAACACCGAAAAGTACACCGCTTTCATCGACACGCTCACCCGCGAACGCAACTACAACCAGTTCATCCACTTCATCAAAAACAAAGTGAATGAATTTCCCACCGAGCATTACTGCGGCTACTCATTCGAAGAAGTGTACGGCCACCTTCCTCCCGGACAGCAGGTGGCGCCGGGTTTGCTGGCAGCGCATGCAAACTCAAACAGATAAAAAAAACGCCGGAAGTCAGCGCTGACCTCCGGCGTTTTGTGTTTGCGCAACGCAAACAGCAATTTATTTTCCGCTTGTAAATGCATTCCAGCCCTGCGCCGTGATCGGATGCACGGTGTTGGATTTTGAAACCAGATTAATACCGTTTGATTCGTCGGCAATGTGGCCGATGATGGTGATATCGGGGTGATGCTGTACTTTTTCGAAATCGTTGATGTCGATGGTGAACAGCAGTTCGTAATCTTCGCCGCCGCTGAGCATGCAGGTGGTGGGATCAAGATTGAAGCCACGGGCACGTTCGTAGGTCATCGGGTCGATTGGAAGTTTTTCTTCAAACACCTGTGCCCCGGTTTTCGACTGCGAGCAGATGTGCAGCAGTTCGGAGGCCAGCCCGTCGGAAATATCAATCATGGCGGTAGGTTTCACGCCTCTGTCGGCAAGCAGCTGCACCACGTCTATGCGGGCTTCGGGTTTGAGCTGGCGTTCGAGCACGTAATCATTGCCTTCAAGGTCGGGCTGGATGTTGGGGTTTTCTCTGAACACCTGCTTTTCGCGCTCCAGCAGCATCAGGCCAATGTAAGCCCCGCCAAGGTCGCCGGTTACGCAGAGTAAATCGCCGGGCTTTGCGCCGTTGCGGTACACCACTTTGTCGGGTGCGGCTTCGCCAATGATGGTGAGCGAAAGCACCAGCCCCGATTTCGATGAGGTCGTGTCGCCGCCAACCAGATCCACATGGTAGCGGTTGCAGGCCAGCAGCAGTCCGCTGTACAACTCTTCAATGGCATCGAGCGGAAAACGGCTTGATACCGCCATTGATACCAGCAGCTGTTTGGGCGTGCCGTTCATGGCGCAGATATCGCTGAAATTTACAGTGGCCGCCTTGTAGCCCAGATGCCGCAACGGCATGTAACCCAGATCAAAATGCACGCCCTCGGCCAGCATATCGGTTGAAACAAGCGTTAGCATGTTTTCGGCAGGCTTCAGCACGGCGGCATCGTCGCCCACACCTTTTACACTGCCGGTGTGGCGCAGTTCAACATGCTGGGTAAGGTGGCGGATTAGGCCAAACTCGCCCAGTTCGGCAAGTTCAGTGCGCGAAGAATTGTCAAGCATGCCGCAAAGTTACGCTTTCCCCCTCACTCACACTTTAATTTCGTGGAGTGAACAACAGGAAAACATGGTTGTTTAGTTCAACAAAATAAGCTCAAAACATTTATTTTAATGAGAACTGAACAACGAACCGTGCCGGGTGTTATACTTGCAAATTACACCCAAAGAAGAGCGAGCATGTTGCCAGTGATTAAGGGATTGATTGCATTACGTGTAATGATTAATTACACGGTTGACCCTGAAGTAGCCCAGCGGCTGTTGCCCTCACCGTTTCGTCCGAAATTGGTGAAAGGCAGAGCTATTGCTGGCGTATGCCTTATCCGGATGAAAGAAATGCGGGTAAAAGGCATGCCCAAAATGCTTGGCCTCAGTTCAAAAAATATCGCCTACCGCATTGCGGTAGAGTGGGAGGAAGACGGCGTAAAGCGCGAAGGCGTTTATGTGCCCCGCCGCGATAATTCCTCGTTCATCAATAACATTACAAACGGCCGCATTTTTCCTGGCCGCAATCAGGATGCCTATTTCCACTTCGAAGAAGTAGGCGACCGTTATCTTGTTGATATCATCAGCACAGACAATACCAGCCTTTCCATTGATGCCCGCATAATTAACGGACTTCCTGAAGGTTCTGTGTTTGATAGTGTAGAGCAGGCTTCCCTGTTTTTCCGTGGCGGCTCCGTAGGCTATTCCCGCACCGGTGATAAAATGGTAGGTCTTGAATTCCGCCCCGATAACTGGGAACCCAAATTTATCGCTCCCAAAACACTTCGTTCTTCCTTTTTCGAGGATACCGATATGTTTCCCAAAGGCACCATAAAGTTCGATAATGCACTCGTGTTGCATGATATTGAGCACGAGTGGCATGATACGGGCGATATCCGTCCGTGCCCGGTGGGGTAACTTCATAACAACTGTATAAGCCCGGATTTGTCCGGGTTTTTTTTGAATATAATGGGGTAATTATCTATATTATACCTGTAAGAAATTTTAACCGCAAGGGTTACCTTTTATAGTTTAGTGCAATTAACAGGTATGAAACATATACTTCTCACCCTCGTTTTACCGGCTTTGCTTCTTGCCGGATGTTCGGCACCCGTAGAAATCAAGCAACCCGCAACAACCCGTCAGCCCGAACAAGTTGCTGAAATTGCACCAGCACCACAGCCTGCGCCGGTTGCTGCACCTGAAAAAATTACTCCAAAAATTAAAAGTAATCGTCGCAAACCACGCCGGTACAAGCCTGCATTAGTATTTACACCGAATGTGTTAGAGAAGCAGGAATGGAAAGTAAACCCGTTTCGCGATACTGTTATTCAGGGAAA
The DNA here is from genome assembly GCA_020402865.1 of Bacteroidota bacterium. Lineage (NCBI taxonomy): Bacteria > Pseudomonadati > Bacteroidota > Bacteroidota bacterium. The sequence goes on from JADBYT010000001.1 coordinate 39,280, forward strand.
ATACGGCACACAACTTCGCATACCGGCATCAGCCTTTTGCTTTGCCGATGGGAGTGAAGTAAAAACGCCGGTAGAAGTAAGTCTCCGCGAGGCCGTAAGGCCAGAAGATATTGTGCTGGCCGGACTTACCACACTTCATAACGGGCGGGTGTTGGAAAGCGGAGGTATGATTGAAATAACTGCCCGAAGCAATGGCCGTGAGCTGAAATTAAACCGCAATGCGGCTGTGGATGTAGAAATTCCTGCTGCAGCTAAACAAGCGGGAATGTCGGTGTTTGAAGGTAAAATTAGTAATGGATTAATGAACTGGGTTAACCCGGTAAAAATTGATCAGGAATCAGAAAATCCATCAATCCAAAGTCGAGATGAATATGATTCGTCTTCGGATGATTTAACTCCTAATCCAATTGCAATATATATCGGTGAGGATACCGTTTTTCTGAGAGAGGGAGATGATACATTGATTTATAGACCAGAAAAAATCAGACAATATTATCGTTCTCTGATCCCGAATGGCGGTAGAACTACTGGTGCGGGAAATGTTATTTTAGAAGGAAATTTCAACACTAATTATTTAGTTTCAGACCCTTCACAGTCGTATGTATTCAGTATGAAAAAACTTGGTTGGGCAAACATTGACCGGCTGAGTAACGATCCGCGCACCCGACAGGTAGATTTTGTTACAGATCTGGAAGACAAGAAATTATATAACAGTGTGAATATTACACTTGTTTTTCCAGGAAAAAACATATTTCTCCCCGGATACCAGAAAGCGGATGGCACCTATGGTTTTTCTCACGGCGATTATGAACCCATGCAATTGCCGGTAGGCGAAGAAGCTGTACTTGTTGTTACCGCCCAAAAAGAAAGCCAGTCCTATTTTGCATCAGAGAAATTAATCATCCAACCACAACAAAAAATAGTACTTGCAGCAAAACCAGCTTCTGAAGAGGAAATAAAACAAAAACTGGCTGCCGCTTTGTAACCCTGTATCCTTTTAATCTTTTATACCCCGCACGCAGCCCTTGCATTTTTGCAAGGGCTGCGTACCATTAACAGGTTTTAATGGTTGTAAATCACGCTATTACTAAAGCCACATCCATTAGTTCCGCTCATTTGTCGAAAACTTGTTAATCTGCTTGCCCAGCTACCTAAAAGTAGGTATTTTTGCACCCAAGTTTAGAATTAGTCTAAATAAAGATTCTGAGTTTTAAAACTGATAATCAAATGATTACGGTAACTGATAATGCCAAAGAGCACGCGCTGCACCTGATTGCAGAGGAAAACCGCCCTGCTGATACGTTTATTCGTGTGGGAGTGGATAGTGGTGGTTGTTCGGGGCTTTCGTACAAGCTGGAGTTCGACAACAATTTGCTGCCCACTGATCAGGTGTTTGAAGATAAAGGCATCAAAATAGTGGTTGACCGCAAGAGTTTCCTTTATCTGGCCGGCACCGAGCTCGATTACACCGGCGGCCTCAACGGCAAAGGGTTTGTGTTTAACAACCCCAATGCCTCACGCACCTGCGGCTGCGGCGAAAGTTTCTCGGTGTAATTCATTGCACGGCTGAACTTCGCGCGTTTTCCACTGTTTCTATAGCGATCACATCTAGCACACCACTATGGCTGCTGAACAAAATCCGGTTCTCGAAGAACATATTTCCTCCGAATACAAATACGGCTTTGTATCGGATATTGATACTGAGTTTGCCCCGCTCGGACTCAACGAAGATATTGTGCGTTTCATCTCGGCCAAGAAAAACGAGCCGGAATGGATGCTCGAATATCGTCTTAAAGCCTTCCGCCACTGGCTCACACTCGAAGAGCCGAAGCATTGGGCGCATCTCGATTATCCTTCCATCGACTTTCAGTCCATCAGCTACTACGCGGCGCCCAAGAAAAAAGCAACCGTAGGGAGCCTCGAAGAAGTGGATCCCGAGCTGCTCAAAACCTTTGAAAAGCTCGGCATTTCGCTCGAAGAGCAGAAACGCCTCGTGGGGGTGGAGTCGAAAATTGCCGTGGATGCGGTGATAGACAGCGTATCGGTAAAAACTACCTTTAAGGAAGTGCTGGCCGAAAAAGGCATCATCTTCTGCTCGTTCAGCGAAGCCGTGCAGGATCACCCCGAACTGGTGCGCCAGTACATGGGCTCGGTGGTGCCTTATACCGATAACTACTACGCTGCACTAAACTCAGCCGTGTTCAGCGACGGTTCGTTCTGCTACATTCCCAAAGGCGTGCGCTGCCCGATGGAACTTTCCACCTATTTCCGCATCAACTCGGCCGGAACCGGTCAGTTTGAACGCACACTTATTGTGGCCGACGAAGGCGCTTACGTGAGCTACCTCGAAGGTTGCACCGCCCCGCAGCGCGACGAAAACCAGCTGCATGCGGCCGTGGTGGAAATTGTGGCCCAGCGCGACGGTGAAGTGAAATACTCAACCGTGCAAAACTGGTATCCCGGCGATAAAGAAGGCCGTGGCGGTATTTACAACTTTGTCACCAAGCGTGGCATTTGCCTCGGTGCCAATTCAAAAATTTCGTGGACTCAGGTAGAAACCGGTTCGGCCATTACCTGGAAGTATCCTTCGGTAATCCTGAAAGGCGATAATTCGGTAGGCGAATTTTACTCGGTAGCTGTTACCAACAACATGCAGCAGGCCGACACCGGTACCAAAATGATTCACCTGGGCCGCAACACGCGCAGCACCATTATTTCAAAAGGTATTTCGGCCGGTTTCAGCAACAACAGCTACCGCGGATTAGTGCGTATTGCCAAAGGCGCCAAAAATGCGCGCAACTTCTCGCAGTGCGATTCGCTGCTGATGGGCGATAAATGCGGTGCGCACACATTCCCCTACATCGAAATAAACGATAAGTCGGGCATTGTGGAGCACGAAGCCACCACTTCGAAAATTGGCGAAGACCAGATTTTCTATTGCAACCAGCGCGGCATTGATACCGAAAAAGCAATCGGTCTTATTGTAAACGGCTATTGCCGCGAAGTGCTCAACCAGCTTCCCATGGAGTTTGCCGTGGAAGCACAAAAACTGCTTTCGGTAAGCCTCGAAGGCAGTGTGGGTTAATTCATTCATCGTTACAAACGCATCCGCATATTCATAATCATGATTACCATAAACAATCTCCACGCTTCTGTTGAAGGAAAAGAAATTCTTCGCGGACTCAATCTCGAAGTGAAACCGGGCGAAGTGCATGCCATTATGGGCCCCAACGGCTCGGGCAAAAGTACACTTGCTTCGGTACTCGCCGGCCGCGAAGAGTATGAAGTGACACAGGGCAGTGTTTCATTCAACGGCAAAGATCTCCTCGAACTTTCGCCCGAAGACCGCGCCCGCGAAGGACTGTTTCTCGCCTTCCAGTATCCGGTAGAAATTCCGGGTGTGAGCAACATCAACTTCCTCAAAACAGCCATCAACGAAATTCGCGAATACAAAGGCGAAGGCCCCATGGAAGCGAAAGACTTTCTGGCGCTGGTGAAAGAGAAGCAGAAGCTGGTGGAGCTTGATGGTAAACTTGCCGGCCGTTCGGTAAACGAAGGTTTCAGCGGTGGTGAGAAAAAACGCAACGAAATTTTCCAGATGGCCATGCTCGAACCGAAACTGGCTATTCTCGATGAAACCGATTCGGGTCTTGATATTGATGCGCTGCGCATTGTAGCCAACGGTGTAAACAAACTCCGCAGCCCCGAACGTTCGTTTATTGTGGTTACACACTACCAGCGCCTGCTCGATTATATTGTGCCCGATGTGGTGCATGTACTCTGGAACGGCCGCATTGTAAAGTCGGGCCCGAAAGAACTGGCGCTTGAGCTTGAAGAAAAAGGCTACGACTGGATTAAGGCAGAAGCAAATACAGTTGAGGCATGAGTACAGCCACACAAGCCATGACACTGAAAGAGCAGCTGCTGGAAAAGTTTGAAACCGAACTTCCCTCGCTGTTCGGCGAGGCCGCACTGCGCCGCTCGGCTGCACAACAGTTTGCAGCCACAGGTTTTCCTACACGTAAATCGGAAGACTACAAATACATCAACCCTGATGCCGTGCTTAAAAAAGGCTTCGGCACACGGGTAGCTGCTTTCCGCGATGTAACAGCCGAAGATGTGGCCGAACTTTCGCCGGTAAAAGAAGCAATGGTATTTGTGGTGATCAACGGTCACTTTGTACCTGATCTTTCGTTTGCAGGCGAACTGCCCGAAGGACTTACCGTTGAATCCATTGCCGATGCAGTAGTTTCTGATCCGGCTGCAAAAGCACACTACGCCGAACTGGCCGACAGTGCCGCCGATCCGTTTATTGCCATAAATACAGCACTGGCCGACAGCGGGTTATTTGTACATATCGACAAAGATGCGGTGGTGGAGAAGCCGGTGCATATTCTGCACATTGCCACCAACGAGGTTTCGGCCTTCCTGCAGCCACGTCATCTGGTTGTGGCCGAAACAAATTCGAAAGCCACACTCATTGAAACATTCGAAAGCATTGGTCCGGTACGCTCGTTTACAAACGTACTGGCCGAAGTAGTAGTGGCCAACGGCGCCAAGCTCGATCACTACCGCCTGCAAACAGAAAACGAAGCCGGTTACCTGCTCAGTACTGTGCAGGCACATGTATCGGCCGATGCGCTTTACAATACCTACACCTTTACCACCGGCGGTGCATTTGTGCGCAACAACCTGAATGTGGAAATTGCCGGTGAGCATGCCGAAGCACATCTCTACGGACTGTATCTGCCTTATGGCAATGCCGTGGTGGATAACCACACGCTGGTTGACCATCAGGTGCCCAACTGCATGAGCAATGAGTTGTATAAGGGTGTAATGAGCGACCGCTCGCTGGCTGTGTTTAACGGAAAGATTTTTGTACAGCGCGATGCGCAGAAGACCAATGCGTTTCAGAACAACAAAAATATTCTGCTCAGCGACGATGCTTCGATAAACACCAAGCCGCAGCTTGAAATTTATGCCGATGATGTAAAATGCAGTCACGGCACATCAACCGGCCGCATGGATGAAGAAGCCTTGTTTTACCTGCGCGCACGCGGCATTGGCGAAGAAAGCGCACGCAAGCTGCTGGTAAACGCATTTGCCGAAGAAGTGGTAAATGCCGTGCCGCACGACGAGCTTCGTAATTACATTGATACACTTATTGCCCGCCGTATGGGCGCCATTTAATACGTATGCACGTGTCTGCCGAAAACGAAATCACCGCCGCCGCTGCTTTTGATGTGCAGCGCTTCCGTGCCGATTTTCCTATACTCGGTCGTCATGTGCATGTTACTGCAAAATCGCCCGGCAGGCCGCTGGTGTATCTTGATAATGGTGCCACCACACAAAAGCCGCAGCAGGTAATTGACGCGCTTATAAAATACTACACACATTATAATGCCAACATTCACCGCGGTGTACACGCGCTTAGTCAGGAAGCTTCCGCAGCCTACGAAGCAGCGCGCGTTACCGTGGCCGGCTTTGTAAATGCATCATCGGCGCAGGAAATAATTTTTACGCGCGGCACCACAGAAAGCGTGAACCTTGTAGCGCATGCCTACCTGCGTAACCGCCTGCAGCCGGGCGATGAAGTGCTTATTACCGGCATGGAACATCACTCAAACATTGTTCCGTGGCAATTGGTATGCGAAGAAAAAGGCGCTGTGCTCAAAGTAGTACCCGTTACCGATAACGGTGAGCTGGACTACGAAGCGGCGGCCGGGATGCTTTCATCGCGCACTAAATTATTTGCGTTTACCCATGTGTCAAATACGCTGGGCACGGTAAACGATGTGCAGCGGCTTACTGCCATGGCACATGCGCAGCAGATACCGGTACTGGTTGATGGCGCTCAGGCTGCGCCGCATCTGCGTGTAAACGTACAGGAAATCGGCTGCGATTTCTACTGCTTCTCGGCGCACAAAACATACGGCCCCACGGGCATTGGTATGTTGTATGTGCGTGGTGAAATGATGAATAAATTGCAGCCCTATCAGGGCGGTGGCGGAATTATTTCGCACGTTACGTTTGAGAAAACGACTTATGTGGAAGGCCCGCTGCGCTTTGAAGCCGGTACACCAAATATAGAAGGCGCCATTGGTTTTGCCACCGCACTCGATTATATGAATGCGGTGGGCGTAGAAGCCATTGCCGCGCATGAACACGATTTGCTGACCTACACCACTGCACAGCTTGAGCAGATTGAAGGCATGCGTATCATTGGCACAGCGCCGCATAAAGCCGGAGTCATTTCGTTTGTGGTGGGCAATCTGCATCCTTATGATGTGGGCACCATTCTCGACCAGCAGGGCGTAGCGGTGCGTACAGGCCACCACTGCACACAGCCGCTTATGCAGCGCTTTGGTGTGCCTGGTACTGTGCGTGCGTCGTTTGGTTTGTATAATACCCGCAGCGATGCGGATGTGTTTATTGCAGCGTTGCACAAGGCGCTTAAAATGCTTGCGTAATTATGAGCATACACGAACAGGAAGAAGAAATTATCGGCGAATTTGAAATGTTCGATCAGTGGGACGATAAGTACCAGTATCTGATCGATATGGGAAAATCGCTTGCTCCGTTGTCAGATGAACTCAAAACCGATGACCGTTTGATACGCGGCTGTCAGAGTCGTGTATGGCTGCACAGCGAACTGAAAGACGGCAAAGTAACCTTTGCGGCCGACAGTGATGCAATAATTACCAAAGGCATTGTGGCGCTTATGGTGCGTGTGCTTTCGGGCCACACACCCAAAGAAATTACGGAGGCACAACTGCCTTTTATTGATACAATCGGTCTGAAAGAACATTTGTCGCCCACGCGCGCAAACGGACTGGTGGCCATGATTAAACAGATGAAAATGGATGCGCTTGTACTTCAGGCCAAAGCATCCTGATCAAATATTTCGCTTATGTCGGCAATCATTATTTCAAAAGATACGGACCTTGCGCAGCGCATCATTGATGCCATTAAAACGTGCTATGATCCTGAGATTCCGGTTGACATCTGGGAGCTTGGTCTCATTTACGAGATTAATGTCAATGACGAAAAAGAAGTGAGTGTACGTATGACGCTCACATCGCCCAACTGCCCGGCTGCTGAGTCGCTGCCGGCAGAAGTGGAACAACGTGTGAAAGAAGTGGAAGGGGTGAAGGAAGGGAAAGTGGAAATTACGTTTGAGCCACCGTGGGAAAAAGACATGATGAGCGAAGTGGCACAGCTGGAGCTTGGATTTATGTAACTATTGGGTGGAACGACAGGCTCACCAACCAATAGCAAAGTACACAACCCCGGGTCGGTGAGCTTGTCGAACCGAACCCGGTAGTACAATGTTACAATGGAAAACGAAATTGTAAATCGCGTTGCACAGAGCGGACTTATCACCATTGATCTTGGAGAGTGGTATCCTGCGGGCGAACGTAAAGTCATCGACATTAAAGACCAGTTGTTTCAGGGTTTGATTTTGCGTGAGAAGGATTTCCGCGAATACATTAAAACCAACAACTGGGCGCAGTATCAGGATGCGTTTGTAGCCGTGCATTGCAGTGCCGATGCCATTATTCCCGATTGGGCATGGATGCTGCTTTCGGTTTCGCTGGCGCCGTTTGCAAAGAAAATTGTGTTTGGCAATTTAGAAATGCTTGAAACGGTGCTTTACAGTGAAATACTCTCCAACTTTGATATTGCACAATACAAAGATGCCCGCGTAGTGGTAAAAGGCTGTGGCGATAAGCCGGTGCCGCTTACGGCGTATGTAGAACTTACACGTATGCTGCAACCCGTGGTGAAAAGTCTGATGTATGGTGAGCCGTGTTCGACCGTACCGGTGTATAAGCAGCCGAAACTAACCGGCACCTCATGATATAGCTGGTGGTAGATTACTTCGATGGGCTTTTACCGCCTCAACTAAATTTATCATTTATTATAATATTAAAGCAAAGAAGCTGTCTCTTCCTTTTGAGACAGCTTCTTTGCTTTGAGTTGATTTCTGGTTAATGCTGCACCGCTACATTCCGGTTTTCAACAGTACCGTCGTTGTTATGAATAATGAACAGATAAATACCATTATTCAGGTGCGAAGTGGAGAACGTAACAGCTGTTCCATTTTCCGGACGAATACGCTCAATGAGCTGTCCGTTGAAAGAATAGATTTCAATCTGTGTAATTTCTTTTTGTTCAGCCGCATTGATCTGAATATAATCGTTTGATGGATTAGGGGCAATAAGCGAAGAAGAACCAATTCGGGAAAGTGTTTGATTATTCGATTCGGTTTCATTTTGTGCGAATGTCTGGCATTGAGCGGTTTGAGTAAGTAAATAACTAACTGTAGCGTAGGTCATATTCATCAGCACAGGATCATTAAGTTTCCATGCAGGGGTTATTGTTGTTACCGGAACCGTAATCGACTTTGGGAGTGAAGTGATCGAACTGTGGCAATTAGTTGCTGTGCTGTTTACATCTGTTCGGAGGTTGTAGAGTACATTAACAGAATTATCACATAAGGCTGTAAATATCCGTTGCGAAGCACTGCAGTATATTCCATACGGCTTTACATTTGATCCGGTTGTGGAATAGCTGGATAGACTGGTTAATGAAGCTGTGCTTGTATTGAACAGGAATTGTTGGGGTTGTGAGTTTGTGGCGTTTGTACTTCCAATCAGCAGATAATTCGAACGAAAATCAACAGATACAATTTTTAGCATGGAATAGTTATACGTGCTGGCGTTGTTTACCGTGAAGCCACTTCCGGTGTCTGTAACTCTCATTAATACAAGCGGTGAGGTAGAATTAAGGGAGTTGTTCATATCGCACGAAAGCCACAGGGTTGTTCCCGATGCTTTCACATAACAATGTGCCGGAGTTAAGCTCGATGTACTGTAAGCAAACTGATAAATATTATTTGGAGTAAGAATATTATCAACAAAGAACCTTTTTGTTCCCTGAAATTCAGTTACACCTGAAACATAAATATGTGTATTATCCACATACTCAATATCATTGGGGTATTTATTGATGCCAGTTTTGGCGGACGCGTCAATTGCAAACGTATTCACACTTCCGTTCATTACGTTTATTTTTAAAAAACCAAATGATCTGACGCTGGTGGAAAAAGCGCTAGTCACGGTCGATTCAGTTAGTAAATAACAAAACAGACCACCATCGTAAACAATGTCAACAGGAATCGCATCCTGATACAAATTGATTCCGGTAATATTCGTTTTAGCAAAACCGAAACTATATAATACCACACCCGTATTTGAATATACCAGCGTGTAGTAAATATTATCCCGGTCCTGTCCAACAACCATCTGCATGTTGCCTACCTGAGCCATAGCCACCGGATGATATCTGTTGAGTGCACCTCCGTTTAAGTCAATGCCAAATCCGGCTAAAAGTGCCCCGTTAGATTCATTGAAGTTCATCAATGCAAATCCTGAAGTTTTATCCATCAGTACGGTCGGGTTATTGATCCCGCTGTTCCATTCTGTTTCTATCACTTCATTAATTTGTCCGGCAGATGCACCGGTTACTGCATTTACATAACGCTGGGCGGATAAGCCCAATGCAATGCAACTGCATACTGCGAGTAACGTCAGTTTGTTTTTCATCGTTTTTGTGTTGAGTTAAAAAAGACCGAAAGGTTTTTCCCTTCAGTTTATCGTGAATACTTCCGTACGAAACATATATCAGTGCTGATACACAAGCCGTGTTACCAAGGTGCGCTCATCACTAATTAAACGAACGATATATACCCCCTGACTGATTCCCAGCTGTTCAAAGTCGAGGGTAAAACTGTTCCATCCGCGCTGTACATTTGATTCAGCCTGAGCATATACTACCTCACCATTTAAATTGAGTAGCGAAAGCTGGCATTTACCAGCAGAAGTTTGCAGGTGTGTAATTTCGGCAACCGATTGTGTGGGGTTGGGATACACTTTCAAGGCTCGCTGGCTGTAGTCGCTGCTTTCTTCAATGCCGGTAATTACTATTGTTTGCGTGGTTGTGTAACTGCCGCACGGATTAGTTTGTGTGAGCGTAATTGTGTAGGTTCCCGGTGCTGAATAAGTATGTGTGGCAGGATTATTTATAGTATCTGTATGGCCGTCGCCAAAATCCCAGATAAATCCGGTTAAATCAGAATTGTTATTGGAGGCTATGATAGCCGATCCGGAAATTGAAACGGAAAAGCTGCTGGTAATGGCCGACGACTGCATGTTTAAACTTACAGGAACGGCAACCCAGTTGTTGTTGTTATTTGATTCGATGAAATTGTTGTCGGGGTCGGTAATTGAAACGAGGTAATAATTACCGTTGCATACACCGGTAAGATCAATATTCATATCGGGCAATGCCTGACCGTATATATCCAGTTTCCCGGTATAAATTCCCTGATCCATACCACAGCCGCTTACTTCACCAAAGGGTGCATTCGGGATATCATTCATGGTAAGAATATTTCCCGCACTGTCACGGCAATACCCCGGATTGTTTGTGCAATCACCAAGATTTACAAGACAGAAACTAACCTTTGAGCCTGATTTTACAATCGGCCAGGTAGTCGCATCTGGATTTGATGTAGGTGTGCGCAATGTAAACCACGACCAGTTATTGATGTGTATATGTCCGTGCGTGGGGTGATAACTCATTGTAGCGCCTGTGAGCGTATCGTATGAAGTAATTGAAGCCCCGTTTTTGTGATAAATGCGCTGAAGAAGTTTTTCGGTTGGCGGGTTTCCGTCCGGACAAATGGTGGTTGAGCAGGGTACACTAACCGTGTCGCAGTAGCACAGCCCAGAACTATGTATTTCCATCGGCCCCCAGCCGATATTGGGTGTGGCATTGCTCAGCGTAAGCAAGCCCGGAAACTCGGTATGCTCGGCCTGAATAATATCGGCTGAGGCTGTCATGTCGGGAAGCAGATCGCAATCGCTGCTTCCGTCGGGGCAAACGCATGAATTACCATTTAATATTCCGCAAGGCCCAACGGCAAGCGAGTCGTTCGGAGGATTACTGCAAAAGAGAATTGCTCCGTAAACAATGTATCCCTCTGCGGTGGGTACTTCATCCTTCACGCATAGAAACCAGGTTCCGTTTGGATTCTGCCCCGTGTTAAAATAGTTCAGGCTGTTTTCAGGAATGTAGGTGTTTGAAAAAGGGCTCGAACCATTGGCAATTTGTGTAATTCCCGAATTGGATAAACAGGTGCCCTGATAGCTTGTTCCCGTTCCGCCCTGGTTGTTGATGAGCTTTACCGTGTCGCCCGCAGGCGAAACCATACTCACGTCCAGATTACCAATGTTGGCGTGATTAATACTAAAGCACACGGTGCAAATACCAAAACTACTGTCGGTGCTACCAGGTAAACCACTTACCACAATAGGTAAACAGGTTTGCTGATTATCATGAATACTGTCGCCTGAATTGCTAAAAAACGACTGTGCATTTGCTTCTGTATAGCAGATGCAAAACAGCCCTGCGAGGCTAACGAGGATCTTGTGTAGCATAATTTAAGTACTGAGCACGATGAAGGTAATTCTGCACCACAGGGTGTGAGTGGCAGATGTATATTCGTGGGCTTCGGCTGTATATTCGTTGTGCTTAAATGTATTTTTGTAGGCAACACAGTAGGGCTACATCTGCCTTTTAAGTCCCAGGCTATAGATGCCTGATGGCACGCGGGCAGTTTAATAATGCAAATATGAAACAACCACAAGCGGGAAATCGTTGCGTGTAACCAACACACCTATACTGTAACGAACGGTAAATACAAAGTAACTAACGGCTATACAGCAGCAAAGAAGGCTGCCTCAAAAGTGTGAGACAGCCTCCTTTTATTAACGTACTATTTCAATGCTAAATTTCTAACCGGCTCAATGCACTACCGGCTCAGCACCACCCGCTTCACAGCCGAGTAATTGCCGGCCGATACACGCACAAGGTAGCTTCCGTTTGCAAGCCCCGCTGCATCCAGATCAAGCGGCAGGGTGTATTTTCCGGCGGGCATACGTTGCTGCACATTCAGCACACGCTGGCCAAGTACATCAAACAACTCCACGTGCATCATTTCTCCATCCGGTAGTATGCCGCTGAGCTGCACAATGCCCGGTGTGGGATTGGGCGCCACCTGCAGCAACTGTTCGTTGAAGCCTTCCGTTTCGCCAATGCCGGTAATGGTCACAACCTGCGTGGAGGTGTAGCTGCCACAGCCGTTTATTTGCGTAAGCGTAATGGTGTATGTGCCCGGCTGCGCATACACGTGTGTGGCCGGATTGTTAAGCGTGTCGGTATTGCCGTCGCCGAAATCCCATTCAAAGCCCAGCAGGTCGGTGTTGTTGTTGTTTACTACTACCGCAGTGCCGCTCTGGCTCATATTGAAACCGGTACTGATGGGGTTTGACTGCAGGTTGAGGGTAATGGGCACGGCAACCCAGTTGTTTTCGTCGTTTGTTTCGAGGAAGTTGTTGTCGGGATCAGTTTCTGATACGACGTAGTAGCTGCCGTTGCACACGCCGGTTAAATCAATATGCATATCGGGCAGGCCGGAACTGTAAATGTCGAGCATGCCGGTGTAAATTCCCTGTTCGGTGCCGCAGCCGCTTACGCGGCCAAACGGGGCATTGGGAATACTATCCATGGTTAGTACATTGTTGAGTGTGTCGCGGCACCAGCCGTTGTTGCTTGTGCAATCGCCAAGGTTGATGAGGCAGAAGCTGATTTTTGATCCGCGCGCCACAATGGGCCAGTTGCGTGCATCGGGTTCGTTGGGGTCAAATGTGCGTAGCGTAAACTCCGACCAGTTGTTCACATGTACGTGCCCGTGCGAAGGGTGATTGCTCATGCGTCCCTGTGTGAGGGTGTCGTAGTAAGTAATTACGCCATTGTTTTTGTGATAGATGCGCTGGTAAAGTTGCTGTGTAGGTTGTCCGCCGTTGGGGCATACGCTGGTGGTGCAGTTTACCGGCACGGTATCGCACCAGCAGAAGTTTGAAGCGCGTATTTCCATGGGCCCCCAGCCAATATTGGGTGTGGCGTTGCCCACGCGTATAATGCCCGGCTGCTCCTGATGATCCTGAATAATGTAATCGTAAGAAGCCGTCATGTCGGGCAACAGGTCGCAGTTAGTTGAAAAGCCGTCGGGACAAAAGCAGTTACCGCCGTTGTAGTAGTCGCACGGGCCGGGCATTTGCGGCGGATCGGGCGGCGGGTTATTGCAGAAGGTGAGTGAGGCCTGCACAATCATTCCCGTATCATTCGGAGCCTCATCACGTATGCCAAAACGCCATGTGCCGTTGGGGTTTTGCCCCTGATTGTAATAGTTCAGGCTCACTTCCGGAATGAATGTGCCGGTAAACGGGGCCTGTCCAAGCAGTACCGATGTAGTGGCCGCCATGTTCAGGCAGGTGCCGCTGTAATTGTTGCCGCCGCCGCCCTGGTTATTGATGAGCCTGATTGAGTCGCCGGCAGGAGAAATCACATACACATCAAGATCGCCAATGTAGCTGTGTGCTACATCAAAACAAACCGTGCATAAGCCAAACGTACTGTCGAGCGTATTGGGGAGGCCGCTTACGTTAATGGTGGTGAAGTGGTACTGATTATCCTGAATAGGTGCAGTAGCTGTGCTGCTGAACGTTTGTGCATGCAGCGTTGCGGTAACTGCAAGCAGGAGAATACAAAGAATGCGGAGGCGTTTTTTCATGAGTCTGGGAGTTTGACTTAATCAAGATATGAAAAAAAACATCCGGCCTGTAAAAGCCGGATGCAAACTGTATAAACAAAACAGAATTTGAAGCCTTAATACGCCCGCACGTTTTTACCTTCCATGTAATTCATAAAGGCTCTGTTTACTACGCGGTTGCCACCCGGCGTGGGATAATCGCCGGTAAAATACCAGTCGCCGGTGTGGCCGGGGCAGGCATTGTGCAGGCCTTCAATAGACTGGAACACAATTTCAATGTTGGCATTTACGCCGGCGGGTGTAAGCAATTCGGAGATCTTGGCCGAAACTTCATCGGCGGTAAAGGGTTTGTAAATTTCCTTCACCACATTTACAATCTGCTCGTCAGGTAAATCTTCCTGCGCCTTGGCTTTTTCATACACCTCATCCAGCAAATTTTCGCGGAATGTCTTGCGCAGCAATTCTACGGCAGCCTGAAAGGCAATGAAATCGCCCATTTTGGCCATGTCAATGCCGTAGCAGTCGGGGTAACGAATTTGCGGTGCCGATGATACGATTACAATTTTGCGCGGCTTCAGACGGTCGAGGATTTTGATAATGCTGTGCTTGAGCGTAGTGCCGCGCACAATCGAATCGTCGAGCACCACCAGATTATCGCCGGGTTTTACAATGCCGTAGGTGGTATCATACACGTGCGCCACCATGTCGTCGCGCTGGCGGTCGCTGGTAATGAATGTGCGGAGCTTGGCATCTTTGAGCGCAATTTTCTCAATGCGCGGTTGCATGGAGAGGATGTCTGAAAGCTCCGGCTCGGTCACATTTTTCAGTGAGAGTATTTTGTGGCGTTTTACAGTATTCAGGTAATGGTGCAAACCGTCAACCAGACCGTAAAAGGCAATTTCGGCTGTATTGGGTATGAATGAAAACACGGTATTGTGCAGATCATAATCAACCGTTTTCAGCACCTTGTCGGTAAGCTGGTGGCCGAGGCTTTTGCGTTCGGTGTAAATATCGCGGTCGCTGCCACGCGAAAAGTAAATACGCTCAAACGAGCACGATTTTTTCTCGCGGGGTGTGCGCACCTGTTTCTCGGCGTAGCTGCCGTTTTTCTTGATAATAAGTGCGTGTCCCGGCTTCAGTTCGTTGATGCTGTCGATGGAGACATTGAACGCCGTTTGAATTTGCGGACGTTCGGAAGTTACCACCACCACTTCTTCATCGGCATACCAGAACGCCGGACGGATGCCGTTCGGGTCGCGCAGTACAAACGCATCGCCATGACCAAGCATACCGGCCATGGTGTAACCGCCATCCCATTTCTTGCCGGCGTCTTTCAGTATCTTCTGTATGTCAAGGTGCTCCGCAATGAGTCCGGTAATTTCTTCGTTGCTGTGGCCTTTGCGCTTGAACTCCTGAAAAAGTCCTTCCACTTCCCGGTCAAGGAAGTGACCGATTTTCTCCATCACTGTAACCGTGTCGGCTTTTTCTTTGGGGTGCTGGCCCAGTTCCACCAAATGGTGGAAAAGCTCGTCCACATTGGTAAGGTTAAAGTTGCCGGCCACCACCAGATTGCGGGTAATCCAGTTGTTCTGGCGCAGAAACGGATGGCAGTTTTCCACGCTGTTTCCGCCGTATGTGCCGTAGCGCAGGTGCCCCAGCAATAACTCGCCGCTGAACGCCACGTTTTTCTTAAGCCAGGCCGCATCGGTTATCTTGTCGGGATGTTCGCGCAGCGCATGCTCAAACTTCGTATTGATCTTGCCGAAAATCTCCTTAATTGCAGCCGGATCGGTAGAGCGGTAGCGGCTTATGTAGCGCGTACCCGGTGGCACATCAAATTTTATGGTAGCCACACCCGCGCCGTCCTGCCCCCGGTTGTGCTGCTTTTCCATTAACAAATACAGCTTGTTCAGCCCGTACATGGGCGTGCCGTATTTGTCTATATAATACTGATAGGGTTTAAGCAGGCGGATAAGAGCTATGCCGCACTCGTGTTTGATCTGATCGCTCATGGCGCTTTGCCTTGTTGTTTCTGATGTTACAAGGAAGTGCAAAGTTACGATTTTTATGTGGGTTGTGGTTAATGCAGATTAAGTGCTCCGGCCGTATTTACGGATAGCACTGTTTACCTGCATTATGGATCAATCTTGCGCTCAACTGCAACCGTAGGCTGCTTGATAAAAAGAAAAGTAACCACCGCCGCCGGCACGGTTTCGCCCAAAATCGCCACCTTTGTGTTCATGGCGCATTACTTCACCATCGACATTCACACCCATATTCTTCCCGAACATATTCCCAACTGGAAAGAAAAATTTGGATACGGCGGTTTTATTCAGCTGGATCACTACAAACCCTGCTGCGCACGCATGCTGCGCGACGATGGTAAGTTTTTCCGCGATATTGATGACAATTGCTGGAGCGCCGAAACCCGCATGCGCGAAAGTGATGAACAACTGGTCGATGTACAGGTGCTTTCAACCGTGCCGGTCATGTTCAGCTACTGGGCCAAGCCCGAAGATTGTCTCGAATTATCGAAATTCCTCAACGATCATATTGCCGAAATCGTAACGCGTTATCCTAAACGTTTCGTTGGTCTTGGCACTGTGCCCATGCAGCATACCGAATATGCCATACAGGAATTGCGGCGCTGCAAGGAAATTGGTTTGCGCGGCATTCAGATTGGTACCAATGTAAATCAGCTCAACCTCAACGAGCCGCAGTTTTTCGAGATTTTCGCCGCCTGCCAGGAGCTCGAAATGGCCGTGTTCATTCACCCGTGGGAAATGATGGGCGAGGAAAACATGCAGCGTTACTGGCTGCCGTGGCTGGTAGGCATGCCCGCCGAAACATCACGTGCAATCTGCTCCATGCTCTTTGGCGGTGTATTTGAAAAACTGCCGCATTTGCGGGTGGCCTTTGCCCATGGCGGCGGCTCGTTTCCCGCTACAATCGGTCGTGTACAGCATGGGTTCGACTGCCGGCCTGATCTGGTGGCTATCGACAATCCCGTACCGCCCCGCAACTACCCCGGCCGTTTCTGGATCGACAGCCTTGTGCATGATCCAAAAGTCCTCGAACTGGTGGTCGATCAATTTGGCGCAAACCGCGTAGCCCTGGGCAGCGACTATCCTTTCCCCCTCGGCGAAAACCGCCCCGGCGAACTCATCCGCAGCATGCCCTGGCCCGACGAAAAGAAAAACATGCTGCTGCATGGCGCCGCTCTGGAATGGCTCGCGCTGGATAAAAGCTTTTTCGCGTAGCGTCTCCGGTGGCGCCCGGCTCCCTCCCCAGCTCCCTCCCCAGCTCACTCCCCGGGCGCGAACCTCGCGCCCCACCGCACAGCCCCACCGCACAGCCCCACCGCACAGCCCCACCGCACAGCCCCACCGCACAGCCCCACCACACAGCCCCACCACACAGCCCCACCGCAAAGCCCCACCGCACAGCCCTACCACACAGCCCCATCCAAAAATCCCCCTCCCGCACTCCTCACGCAATCACCGGCGGCGGCTCCATCACATGCCCGCAGGCCTTGCACGTGCGCAGTGCCTCGCTGCCATAAAACTTCGAAAACACTCCCTGAAACTGATTCGCAATATCAGTAAGTACAAAATACTCTTCATACAATTTGGTATTGCATTTCTCGCAAAACCAAAGCAGTCCGTCCTTTTCACCTTCACGGCGCTTACGCTCCATTACAAGCCCTACGGTGTTGGGCCCGCGCATCGGGTTGTGCGGCACGCGCGGCGGAAGCAGAAAAATATCGCCTTCGCGTATCGGCACATCCACCGCTTTGCCGTCTTCCTGTATGCGCACGGTTACATCGCCTTCAAGCTGGTAGAAAAATTCCTCGCTCTCGTTGTAGTGAAAATCCTTGCGCGAGTTCGGCCCGCCTACCACCATCACAATAAACTCAGCGTCTTTATACACCACTTTATTGTTTACCGGCGGTTTAAGCAGGTGGCGGTTTTCTTCTATCCAGACTTTAAAGTTAAACGGACGTGTAATCATGAGCATCTGTTTTTTTGAAGAACGAATATAAACAAGTACCTGCGATTGGGTGCAATTTTGTTTCCTGATAACTGTCAATGAAAGTAAAATGATTTGCAGGAGCGAACCTCACACGCAGTTAAATTCGGTCAGGCTCTTGCTTTCGCTATTGCGGAGAAAGCGCTCAATCAAGGCTAGGAATTCATACCAGCCGTGTTTCAAATTAGCGTCCGTCTGGCAGCTTCGCGGCAACCGTCCGTCAAGGGTTTTCCGGTATCTTTGCCGCATGAATCTCGATCTTACCGGAAAAACAGCATTGGTGTGCGGCAGCACGCAGGGTATTGGCCGCGCGGCTGCGCATGAACTTGCGTTGCTTGGTGCAAACATCGTACTCATGGCGCGCAACCAAGAAAGTTTAAAACAAACGCTCGCCGCGCTTCCCGGCACAGGCCATCACAGCTATATCGTGGCCGATTTTTCGCAGCCCGCGCAGGTGGGTGCAGCGGTGCAGCAGTTTGTAGCGGCCGGTCACACCATTCATATTCTGGTAAACAACACCGGCGGCCCTCCCGGCGGCCCCATTACCGACGCTACGGTTGATGCGTTCGTAGGCGCATTTCAGTCGCACCTGCTGTGCAACCATCTGCTGGCGCAGGCCGTGCTTCCGGGCATGAAAGCTGCGGGTTTCGGCCGCATCATCAATATCATTTCCACCTCCGTAAAACAGCCCCTCAAAGGCCTTGGGGTGTCCAACACCATACGCGCCGCAGTGGGCAACTGGGCCAAAACACTCTCGCTCGAAGTGGCCGCGCACGGCATTACCGTAAACAACGTTTTGCCTGGTGCCACCGCCACACAGCGCCTGCACAGTATTATTGATGCCAAACAGCAAAAAACCGGCCGCCCTGCCGAAGAGCTTGAAGCCGAAATGCTGCACGAAATTCCCGCAGCCCGCTTTGCCCAGCCCGAGGAAGTAGCCGCAGCCGTGGCATTCCTCGCTTCGCCAGCCGCCGCCTACATCAATGGCATCAACGTACCGGTTGACGGCGGCCGCACCGGCTCGCTCTGATTATTTTCAAACAAAAAAACTGGTCGCTAACCTCTACGAGATCTTTAAGATCTCGTAGAGGTATAGTTTGTTTTTTGTTTTTGTTTGGAAATAATCAGGCCGGAATATTCAAAAACTTCGTAGCTGCAGCTACGCCCGAATTAAACAGGGCTGTTTGCTGCTGTGCAGTAAGCCCGAAATCCGTGGCCGACATGCCCAGGTTGTCAATCTGCATCGTGCGCGAAAGATCAGCCGGGTCGTTGAAGAAATTGATGTTCTGCGCGTTCAGTATCGTGTCGAATGTAATCTTTACATATTGTTCCAGATGGTCGTAGCCAAGCGTGTTTGGCGGCTGCGGTGTAAGGTTGGTCAGGAACAGGCCCAGTGTTTGCGGATTGGGCGTTGTACCCGTGTCAAATGTGCGGATAGGGAAATTGAGCACCATGCCGCCGTCCACATAAATATGGTTGTCGGGGTTGTTGTTTGAAAACTGCCAGGCGCGGAAAAAGAGCGGAATAGACATAGATGCACGCACGGCTTCGGCCACTACCACATTGGGCGATGTGGCAAACGAAAATTCGCGCACCGTTCCCAAATTCAGATCGGTAGAAAATACGTGCAGATCCATCATGCCCGCATTTTTAAAATCGGCAAAGGTGGCGGTGGCTGCAAGGCCTTTTCCGGTTATGCGCTGCTGCATCCAGCTTAAAAACGCATCACCTTCGTAGAGCCCGTATTTGGTAGCCACACGCAGCGGATTCAGTCCGTCTTCAAACGATTTGAAGTTGGTGGCGTTTACAATACTTTTTATTTCGGCGGCGGTGTAACGCAGGCTCACCAGTGCTGCTGTAATGGCACCGGCCGATGTGCCTGCCACGCGCTGAATATTTTGTAAAATGTTTTGCTGTTCAAGCACCTGTAGTGCGCCGGCATAGGCAATGCCAAGCACACCGCCACCTTTGAATACCAGATTTTCGTAATTTGTTGCCATGCTGTGTGAGTTTGATTGATTTACAAACAAACCATTTTTGCAGACAACGAAAAAAGGCAGAAATACTTGTTTACCACAAGCGTGAAAAATATTCAGAGCCTGTGTCAATTTTGTTTTTGAGGTTTGTTACGCCCTCATTTTTTGCCAGATTATTCCTCCGCTTGTGAGCGGGGGCGGCCCAAATCGGAGATGATACGGTCAAAAACACCAGTGAAGCAGTTTGAAAAAAGAGCCATGACAAAGCCAAATGATGAAATTTAACAGGCTCTTAGCCCAGTTCGGTCAGGCGTTCACCAATGAGTTTCAGAAAACCCGCTCCAAGCTGGTGCAATTTGCCGGATGCGGCTGCGTCGTGTTGTGGGGAGTTCTTCTCAAGCTGCGCAAGAAAGAGCGCAAATTCTTTATCACCCGCAAGCGATACGGTTGACTTGAGCCGGTGTGCGGCATTTTTCACAGCTGCGGCATCGTTTCGGTTCAGGGCTTCTGTAATGGCGGCTACATCGTCCGGTGCCGATTGCTGCATCAGACTAAGCATTTCAATTTCAAATGCGGTATTTCCTGCAGCCAGCATTTGCAGCGGAGTGCCTGTTTGTTCGGTTTCGTGCAGGTTACTTGCCGCTATCGGATCGGTTTGGCCGCCAAGCTGCCGGGCAATGCGGTAGTAAAGTTCCTGAGCGCGGTAGGGCTTGGAGAGGTAGTCGTTCATGCCTTCTTCCAGACAGCGTTCGCGTTCGGCCTGCGAGGAATGTGCCGTTAGCGCAATTACCGGAAGTGTAAGGCCGAGCTTTTTTCTGATCTGCAGTGTGGTCTCGTGTCCATCAAGCACGGGCATGTTCAGGTCCATCAGCACCAGATCAAAATCGTTTCCCGGCTCGGTAAGTTTGGTAATTGCTTCCTGCCCGTTGCCGGCCAGCGCCGTTTTAAAGCCGAAACTGGTCATCAGGTTAAGCGCCAGCTGCTGGTTGAGCGGATGATCTTCTACCACCAGAATTTTGTACTGCCCCGGATTGGCAAGCTGTACCAGCGCATTGTCCATTTCTTTTACTGCACTTGTACCCACACGGGCTACCGGAAGCAATACGGTAAATTCCGATCCCTGTCCCTCTTCGCTTTTCACCTGTACCGATCCGCCCTGCAGTTCAGCAAGGTCTTTTACAATGGTAAGTCCGAGGCCCGTTCCGCCATAACGGCGCGTCGATTCACTGCTGGCTTGTGTAAATGGTTCAAAAATACGTGCCAGCTTATCGGCCGGAATACCAATGCCGGTGTCGGTTACTTTAAAACAAAGCAGTATCGACTCGTCGGTTTCTTCCTGTATCTGGCAATGCATGCTCACGCGTCCGGCCGGCGTAAATTTTATGGCGTTGCCGGCCAGATTAATCAGTATCTGCCGCAGGCGCAAATCGTCGCCAACCACATACGGAGGCACGTTTTCGGCGCAGGTCCAGTTGAACTCAAGTCCGGCCTCCTGCGCGCGTTGTTGCAGGAGCCGGTAGGTGTCTTTCATGGTTCCGGCCACATTAAAAGGTACGCTGCTGAACTCAATCTTACCCGCCTCAATCCGTGCAAGATCCAGAATATCTGAAATAACGGCAGTCAGTGTTTCACCTGCAATCTTAAGTGCGCCCACATATTCCTGCTGTTCGCTGTTAAGCGGTGTGTTGCCAAGCACGTCGGCAAAACCAATAATGGCATTCATGGGTGTGCGCAGTTCGTGACTAATATTAGCTACAAAACGGTCTTTGGCTACAAGTGTTTCTTCGGCTGTTTTTTTGGCAATACGCAACTCGTTTTCCATGCGGTAACGATCGGTAATGTCCACATTGCTGCACAGAATAAAATCTTCGCCCTGTGCATCTTTCAGCCGTACATTATTAAAGAGCCAGATACTCACCGTGCCATCACGGCGCAGAAGATTAAACAGCCCCGACGCACTGCCGGTTTCGCGTAGTGCTTTCAGGTATTTCGGGAAGTTTTCCTGACTTGTTGCGGTTAGAAATTCGCTGAGGTTGCGGCCAATCAGTTCTTCAGGTTCGTAGCCGCCTGCGTGTGCGCCGGCAGGGTTTACACTCAGCAGCACACCATCCATATCGTGCGTGCCAATGAGGTGCTGCAAATGTTCGAAGAGTTGCCGGTACTGCACTTCCGCCATGCGCATTGACTCTTCAAGCAGTTTGCGCTCGGTAATGTCCTGTATGGTACCAATCATCCGGCGCTTGGAGGCATCGTACTGACCGGTTAAATACATTTTATATTCAATATTCTTCACCACTATGCGCGTATCTATTTCAAAAGGCGATTTGCGGTAGCGGCTGTTGTCAATTACCCGTTTTACAATTATGCGGTCGTCGGGATGTATAAATTCGTAAAAATGTATCGGAGCCAGCAAATCGTTTTTCCGCAGGGCAAGCATCTGGCAAAGTTTGTCTGAGCACTGTATGCGGTTGTCGGCATCAAACCAAACCCAGCTGCCTATTTTTGCCTGATGCTGTGCCACATTCAGCTGCTCCTGGCTCACGCGCAATTCTTCGTCTTTCAGCTTGCGGCTGGTGATGTCTTCCTGAATCGCAATCCAGCGTGTTACCCGTCCGTCATCATCAAGCAACGGAGCTACGTTCAGCTCCATCCATACCGGCGAACCATTGCGCCGGTAGTTCAGAATTTCCTCTACAAACGGCTCCGGATTGAGTTTACGCTGTTCAATGCGCCGCACTGTGGTAAGATCTGTGTCAGGCCCGCGCAGGAACGACGGGTCGCGGCCAATTACTTCCTCCGCAGTAAATCCGGTAATGTCTGTAAATACAGAATTTACCCATTCAATTTTATCGGCCGATGAAGTAATCATCACCGCGGCATTGGCCCGGTTGGCTACCAGCGATAGCAGCTGCTCGTGTGTAAGCTGCTCGGCAAGTTGGGTCTGCCGGTCAATGAGTTGCCTGTTTTCGGCCGATATGCGTTCGTTTTGCTGGCGCAGCGATGAGAAATAACTGCGTGTGGTTTGCGAGAGTCCAAGAATAAGTATATCGCCAAGCAGCAACCGGATAATGAAAATGGAGGTATCTATTTTCGGTTCATCAACCAGCAACGTCCCCAGCAGAGCAATCAGAAAAGTGGCTCCGAGGTAAATGAGCAAACCCCGAAGCGTGCGGAAATACATGCTGCAGATTACAATAATGCCCAGCAGCGTAAGCGTATTGTCGGCATCAAACGAACGGTCAACACAAACCCAAACCGAGAAGCCTATCAGCATGCTCATTGCCAGAAAAGCAAATAGACGCAGCATTCCCCGGCTTATCTGCGGATAAAACGACAACGAAAACAACAGCAGTGCACCAATAAAAATAAAACAGCGCAATACGGCTTCTTCTCCAAACGGAACAAATACGTTATTTATCAGCCCGTCAACCATAATGCCTCCGGCAAGTGCCAGAAATAATATGCGTTCGGCAAATGTGTTTCGGGTAAAAATGAGTTTAAGGAACCCTTTCATTTCAAGACCAATTTAACAAGAACTTCCGGGGATTTCCCCCGTGGTCTTTGTTTATCCGAAATTTGATTGTTTTCGGGTAGTCTGTTTAAACGAAAACTTCGGCTGGCAGGTTTGCTTTACTTGTTAATTAATTTAATAATATCAGCAAATAAAAAAATGGGGCGACCGAAGCCGCCCCTGTCCGGAAGCACAAAACAGCATAACCCCTACACATTTGTTTGCACTTCCGTATCCTTCATTCCTCCCTGTTCCTCCACGAGAAGATTATACATTTCAGCAATTTTTGAATCCGTACAGGTATCAAACCTGAACGTTTCATAGATCGGGTGAAACTGTTTTATCAGCATCACCTGCATATCACGCCGCTGATTGCTCAGCTCTTTGTGATAAAGTGACTCGGTGGATCCCATACTAACTTTGTGCAGTTTCAGATTCATTTTCTTCGCTGACCGAGTAGGGGAGCCGATCATTTACATTGCAAATATGAGAGCATATTTGATATAAAATTCAGAAAACCGACATGTTTTTATCATTTTCCGACCAACGGAAGATTTTGCCGGATGAATGAAAGCGGGTTAGAGCATATTGAGTCGTTTAAACAAATCTTCTTTGTGCGAGCGGCTCACAGGCAACGATTTTCCACCTACGTTTACCGAGTTTTCTTCAATTTCCTGAATCTTATCGAGGCGCACAATGTATGAACGGTGAATGCGGGCGAAATCACGCTGCGGCAAACGGCTTTCTATTGATTTCATGGTAGAAAGTATCGTATGCCTGCCGTCTTTGGTATTAATCTGTACATAGTCAGCCAGGGCTTCTACCCAAATAATTTCATTCATGGGCAGGCGCAAAAAGCGGGTGCCTTCTTTTTTGATAAACAGCGCTTCTTCTTCACCGTCCTGCTGTGTTTTGAGATTGTCCTGAATATTTTGTGCCCTCATTGCCGCTTTCAGAAAGCGTGTGTAGTCAATAGGTTTAAGCAGAAAGTCGGTAACATCGTAGTCAAACGCTTCAGCGGCGTATTCTTTTTTACCGGTAATCAGAATGATCTGAGGAATCTCTTTAAACGTGCGCAAAAAATCCATTCCGCTCATTTCCGGCATTTCCACATCAAGGAATATCAGGTCGATTTTCTGTTTTCTGATCAAGGTAAGTGCCTCAGGAACAGAGGTGCAACTTCCTGAAAGTGTCAGAAAGTCGGTTCGACTGATACATTGCTCAACTACTTTGCGGGCAATTTCATCGTCATCAACAATAAGACAGTTCATGGGTTTTCGATTGTAATGCAATATAGTGAAATGCCACAAACGAAAAATGTGTTTAACGATTGCTTATCTGAAGAAATACGAATTAATCAGTGTTAAAACCGGCAGCGAAGCGGTATAGCTGAAAGGTGCCGTTTTCGAGCTGGCGGCTTATTTCGGCGGTAAGTTCCGGTCTGGATACATTACGCATCCGGTTTCGTTGTATAAGTTTCCAGGCTTTTTCGGCAAAGAGCAGGGCGCGGCGCGGATTGGAAACCGGGCGGTTGCTATGCGCGGTTATTTTTTCGAGTAATTCGTCGATGCCTTCGTTTCGGGCGGCTACGGTTTTAATTACCGGCACTGCCCAGTCTGATGCCGGTCGCTGGTGCAGCAGCTGGTGCAGGTTGCCGGCAAACGTGTGTGCGCCGGTGCGGTCGGCCTTGTTCACCACAAAAATATCGGCAATTTCCATAATGCCCGATTTGATGGCCTGCACATCGTCGCCCGCTTCGGGCACCAGCACCACCACCGTGGTATCGGCCAGGCCGGCAATTTCTACTTCCGACTGGCCCACGCCCACGGTTTCTACAATAACCAGGTCAAAACCGGCCGAGCGCACCACATCGGTAATTTCGAGTGTGGCTGCTGAAAGTCCTCCCAGCGATCCGCGTGTAGCCAGCGAACGGATATATACATTAGGGTTGGTAAAATGCTCGGCCATGCGCAAACGGTCGCCCAGCAGCGAGCCGAAATTGAACGGCGAAGTTGGATCAACCGCAATTACGGCCACTGTTTTGCCCTGCGCGGAGAGCCGGGAAATAAGCGCATTGATGAGCGTACTTTTACCTGCTCCCGGCGGCCCCGTAATACCCGCTACCGGCGAAAGCCTTGTAAGATCAAGCGAGGCAAGCAGTTCGGCAGCGCCGTCAAGATTATTTTCCACCAGCGTTATGGCACGCGCAAGTGCACGGCGGTCACCGTTACGGAGTGCGGAAAGAAGCTGCTGCGGATTGGTCATTTGCAACAAAGGTAAACAGCTTCTCCGGCTTTTGTACTTTTGTGCTCTATGCCCGAGCCGGTTAAACTTTCGGTGGTCATCATCACCTTCAACGAAGAACGCAATATCGACCGCTGCCTGCATGCCGTAAAACGCATTGCCGACGATATTGTGGTGCTCGACAGTTTCTCTGCCGACCGCACGGAGGAAATTTGCATAAGCCACGGCGCTCGCTTCATCCAGCATGCGTTCGACGGGCATATCGAACAAAAAAACCGTGCCATCACCCACGCGCTATATCCGCACATCCTCTCACTCGATGCCGACGAGGCGCCCGATGAAACCCTGCTTCGCGCCATTGCAGCCGTAAAACAAAACTGGCAGCACACCGGCTATTCCATGAACCGCCTCACCAACTACTGCGGGCAATGGATAAAACACTGCGGCTGGTACCCCGATACCAAACTCCGGCTCTGGGACAGCCGCCACGGAAGCTGGGGCGGTGTCAATCCGCACGATAAATACGAGCTTGCCCCCGGCAGCACACAGGCACATTTGCCCGGCAATATTCTGCATTACAGCTACTACACCGTAGAAGAGCATTACCGCCAGGCCGATAAATTTTCGACCATTGCGGCCAAAGCGCTGCATGCACAGGGCAAACGCAGTTCGCTGCTGCTGGCCATGCTTAAAACCGCAGCCAAGTTTCTGCGCAACTACCTCATCAAACTCGGCTTCCTCGACGGACGTTACGGTTTTGTAATTTGCCGCATCAGTGCATGGGAAACCTGGCAGAAATACACCAAGCTCAGCAAGCTGCACCGCCAATGAAAGAGAAACTATTCAGCTATCGCTCGCCGCTGCTCAAACCGCGCAACCAGTTTATTCTGCTGCTTGTGGTGGTTGTTGCTGTTTCGCTTCACCGGCTGCTGCTGTTTCCCGAAAGTTCGTTCAACAACTTTTTCATTTTCCGTGCCTCATTCACCAACCTCTGTAAAGGGGTTGATTTATATGTGCTGCATCCCGAGCAGTATTTCGATTTGTACAAATACAGTCCGTCGTTTGCGGCGCTCATGGGTGTGTTTCATTTGCTGCCTGCAGCTCTGGGCGCCACGCTTTGGAATCTGCTCAATGCACTGCTGCCGTGGTGGGGCATTCGCCGGCTTGCCATCAGTGAGCAGTGGAAAGCGTTTCTGCTTTGCTTTGTGCTTATCGAACTGGTTACTTCAGTCATCAATGCGCAAAGCAATGGCATAATGACCGGCCTGCTGCTGCTGGCGTTCAGCAGTTTTGAGCGTAAGCAGGTGGTGTGGGCGGCTTTATTTCTGGTACTCGGTTTTTACATCAAACTTTTTGCGGCTGTGGGCGGGTTGCTGTTTGTGTTTTATCCGCAACGCATAAAGTTTTTACTCAGCGGCGCAGTTTGGCTGCTGGCTGTTGCCGCATTGCCGCTGCTTTTCACCTCACCCGAACTGCTGCTTACGCAATACAAAAGCTGGCTTCAGCTTCTTGGCAATGATCCCGCACACGAACTCAACTTTTCGCTCATGACCCTGTGCGAACGCTGGTTTGGTTTACACGCCGCCGATGTATGGTTTTTAATTCCCGGTTCAGTGTTACTCATGCTTCCGTTGCTGCGCAGGCAGTTTTGGAACAATGTAAATTATCGCATGCTTTATCTGGCCGCCGTTTTAGTCTGGACTGTAATTTTCAACCATAAAGCCGAGTCGCCCACTTACATCATTGCCATTACCGGAATAGCACTCTGGGCGGTGAGCGAAGCACCCGGTCTGAAACGCGCTTTTCTATTGTGGCTTGCATTTGTTGGCATTCAGCTTGTTCCCACCGATTTATTTCCGCATGCCTGGCGAACTGAGTTTTTTGTACCGTATGCGGTAAAAGCATTTCCGGCGGTGGTGATGTTTGGGGTAATGATGTGGAAGTTGTTAGTGGGGAAGTATTTTTCGGAGCAGAGGTTTGGTGTATATTTACGTTGAATTAATCGCATCGTAAATCAATTTTTGCAGAATAAATGCGAAAATAAATTTACTAATGGATTAATATGTATATGTTTGAATTGACAGTCGGGAGATCTGCCCTTAGCGGATCGTTAGAACTAGGTTTCTACCTGCCTGTCTTTTTTATTTTTATTCCCCTGTGTACAGCCGCTTTTTTTCAATCATTAAAAGTCGTATTGACTCAGAGGGAGGAATACCTCACGGTATGTATGAGTTAATCTAGTTTCCCGATCACTTCATCACATCCCTGTTACTTCCCGAAGGCATGGCAAACAGCACCAGCGCATTGAAGTAAGCAAAAAACGTAACGCCCTGCTGTGTTTCCAGCGTATCATCGTTGAGGAAAGAAGTTACGGCGATGATAAAGAATGCCAGGCTGATGTAGTTTTTCCATCGTCCCATGCGGCTCATGGGGTAGGTGAGGGAGAAAATGAAATAGAGCAGGGCCGGAATGCCCAGCGTGAGTGCAAAGGAAAGAAACTGGTTGTGCGGGTGCATCCACTGAAACGATTCGCTGAGTGGGGTGCCGTTTTTTGCGTAGAAACTACGCATTGTTTTTTCGCTGCTGCCGGTGCCGTGACCCAGCACCGGAGCTTCGGCAATGCAGGCCATTGCGGTTTGTGCAAGTTCAAAACGCATGGTCACTGATTTTCCGCTTGGATCGCCGCCGCTGCCATATACATGCAGTTCCCAGAATACCTGATACATGCGTTTGCGCAGCTGGCTCATTTCGGGCCACGATGCATTGCAAAGGCCTTGTTCAATTTGTGTAATGTCTCCTGTAGTAAGCTGTGCTACCCCGTCGGCATCTTTGCGCAAACCTTTAGAGGTCATGTAACGCAGCAGTACGTAAACGACGGGCACCCCGCCGGGCGTTTTACCACTGGTGAGCGAAATGCGGCTGCGGCTGTTCCAGGCCGAATCGAGTTCGGGCCAGCAAATCCAGAATTTTACGCGGCGGCCGTTTTCAATCATCGGATCGCGGGCATCGTGTGTGTATGGGTTCCCGCGCGGTGTTTTCAGTTGCAGGCGGCTGTCTGCGCTTTGCTGCGTGCTGTTTGGGGTAAATATTTTCCACGCGGCCATCGTTTCCATACCGGCATAGGCAATGGCAGCGGCAAATAAAATGCTCACGGCAAATACCGCCTTGCGCTGGCGGCGAAGTAACAAAAACACAAGTACCAGCAGAAAACCGCCCAACGCCAGCACCACCAGCCCCGTGAGCGATTGCATATACACCAGAAACAGCGTGAGCGCAGTAATGCCCGCAAGCGCACCGGCCTTATGCCACGCCGGCCCCTGCCTGAACAGCACACGACCCAGCCAGAAAATAGCAAGATCGGCCATGAGCGAAAGTCGTATGAGCGACACAAACCGTGACGCCTTGCGCAAATCGTTTATCTCGCGCTGCCACCAGCCGGCAGCTACCAGAAAAGTAGAGGCCGCGCTCACAAACACCGCTGCCAGAAAAATGCCGATTACCCAGCTCAGCTCCCTGCGCGTAAGCTGCGGCGTAGTGCCAATAATAAACGGAAACAACAGCAGCGGCAGTTTCACCCGCACATCGCGCCAGCCAGCCCCGGCATCATTCGTCCACAACAGACCGATGAGATGCAGCACAAACACACCCATGAGTACAGCCACTGCCGGCCGCGATTTAAAACGCCGCCATTTGGCCGCAAAATCACCTTCCCAAAGCCAGTTGATGCCGATCCAGAAAACGGAAACGCTGATCATGAATTTCGACAGCGGAAGCCCCGCAGCCGTAAGCGACAGCCCGAATACGTATAAGAAACGATGCCACGAAGCCGGTAAGCTTATTCTCATGCGCAGGTTGAGGTAGTGTGCGAATGTAGCTAAAGTTTACTGCGAAAGGGCGTAACGAAAAAGTGGTTATTTCATTGTGCAGACGGTGAAAAAAAGACCATTAATCGTCTTTTTTCTCCATATCGGTGCGCTGCTGCGGCTTGGGCAACTTTTTCACCACGGTAAGTATATCGGTGTAGGCCTTTTTATCGGCCAGAATCTGCATGGCTTTGTTCAGATCGGGATCATCTTTGAGTGAGGAAGCGATACGGCCTTTTTCATAATAGTAGCGCGAACTGATCTCGGCTTCGAGCAACACGGTAATTTCAGTGCGGAATTCTTCGAAATCGTCTTTTTTGTTTTCTCCGGCTTTCGTTTTCAATGCCTGAAACTCCGCACTCATTCCGTTGAAATTGCCGCTTTTCTCGGCACTTTTACGGAATTGCTCAAGGCTTTTTTCTTCGGGAGTAAGGTAGCTGTAATCACGTTTCTTCACCCAGGCCACAAACTTGGCATATTCGTCGGCCGAAAACCGAAAGGCTTCATTCCCTTCAAGATTGCTATGTGCCAGTGCATATTCAGTGGCGTAGTCGAAAATCAGCCCTTTGGCCAGCAACGTATCGGTAAGTACACTGTATTTACGGGCAGGCACTTCCATGTCAGGTATCACCCCCAGTCCGTCCCATACCGTACGGCCGTTGCGGGTTTTGAATTCGGTAATGAGCGAGTCGGGTACGCGCACCACGCTTCCGTCGGCATTGCGGTGTGAGTAATCAAGCGCCTGCACGCAGCGACCACTTGGGGTGTAGTATTTGGCAATGGTGAGTTTGAAAAATGCCCCGTAGGCCACAGGCACGGTATTTTGCACCAGTCCTTTGCCATACGAACGCTGCCCCACAATTACGGCCCGATCCAGGTCCTGCAAAGCGCCCGCTACAATTTCCGATGCCGATGCAGAGCCTCCGTCGGTAAGCACGGCCAGCGGAATCTGCGTATCAACCGGCGTAAGCTCTGTGCGGTAGGTCTGATCCTGTTCGGCAATGCGTCCGCGCATTTTCAATACCAGATTGCCCTTGTCCACAAACAAATTCACAATAGCCACTGCCTGATTCACAAGTCCGCCGGGGTTTCCGCGCAGGTCAAGCACCAGTGTGGTAATGTTTTTTTGTTTCAGATCGAGCAGCGCCTCGCGTACTTCGCTGGCAGCCGTTTCGCCGAATTCATTGAGTTTAATATAGCCCGTGTTGTTGGCCAGCACGGTGGAGTAAGCCACGGTTTTTGGCTTAATCTCCTCACGCGAAAACGTAAAATCAAGCGGCGATGAAGCACCCGGTCGTTTTACTTTCAGCGAAATTGAGGTATTGGGTACACCGCGAAGCTGTTTCATTACTACTTCGCCGTTTTTGCCCGTAGTGCTCAGTCCGTTTACTTCCACAATTACATCGCCGGGCTTAATGCCGGCCTTCATGGCGGCAAAACCTTCATACACTTCGGTAACCACATTGCTGCCGCTCATTTTGCGAATGGTGGCGCCAATGCCGCCATACTGTCCGGTGCTCTGGTAGCGGTAATCTTCAATGTCTTCTTCCGAATAGTAAACCGTGTAAGGGTCGAGCGAGCGTAACATGGCATCGATTCCGGTTTTCATCAGTTCGCCCGGACGCGGTTCATCCACATAGCTGCTGTTGAGGCGCTGGTAAATGGAACTGAAGATTTCGAGGTTTTTGCTCACCTCGAATAATTTATCGTCGCTGCCGGCGGCAGAAAAACCGAGTATTCCGGCTCCGGCCAGCAAGGCTGGCACAAGAGTTATGCGCATTGCGCGGCTTACATTACGGGCAGAAAAAAGTGTACGCATCATAGCAGAACAGATAAATCAGGGAACAGGATCATGACCATGCCCGCCCCAGGGGTGGCAGCGGCCAATGCGTTTGAGGGTTAGCCAGCCGCCGCGCAGCGGGCCATGTTTGCGTATAGCTTCTATACCATACTGCGAACACGAAGGCGTATAACGGCACGAAGGCGCGAGATACGGCGAAATGGCATACTGGTAAAAACGGATCAGCCCGATAAACAAGCCGCCGAAAATACGGCGCAGTATGTTAGGCTGAATATGTTCACCGGGTGCCTGCATCGGATAGCTGCTCGCTCAAACGACGTAAAGTTAGGATTATTTTATCCTGTATCTCGCCTGAGGTAAGTGCTTCGCGATGCGTGTAAATAAGCATTACCTGAATTTTTTGCCCCGAAGCCTCAAGCTGTTCATACAACGCATGTTTGTTTAAACGGTAAGCTTCGCGGAGTTGCCGGCGGATGCGGTTGCGCATTACGGCTCGCTTAAACGAACGCTTGGGCACGGCAAACAAAATGCGCACGGGCATTTCCTGCACATCCGTTTCGCGCCACACTACCCTGAACGGAAATACCCTGAATGCAGCGCCATGCTTCACCAGCGTGTCAATCGTGGTGAGGCCGCAAAGCCGTTCGGCTTTGCTGAATGTATTGCGGCGGGTTGTGTGCATTGGTAAAAAACAATCCGGCACATTGCTGCTGCCGGATTGCGTAAAGGTCGTGAAAATGCGGGTTGATGTTACTTTTTATTCACCTGCTTCACATACTCTTCCAGCGCCATGGTCATAGACGGTGTGCCCGGACGCGGGGCGTGAATATCAAGGCGCAGTCCGGCTTCTTCCACCGCTTTGGCAGTGGCCGGGCCAAAAGCCGCAATGCGGGTTTTGTTTTGCTTGAATTTCGGAAAGTTCTTGAAGAGTGAGGTAATACCAGACGGACTGAAAAACACCAGAATATCGTAATATACATCAGCCAGATCACTCAGGTCGCTGCATACGGTGCGGAATAAAATGGCTTTAGAATAGGTGATGTTGTGTTTATCAAGCACTTCGGGCACCTCTTCCTTATGCACATCCGAACAGGGATAAAGAAACTTGTCTTCCTTATGTTTGCGGATAATCTCAATCAGATCACTGAAGGTTGCTTTACCATGAAAGATTTTACGTTTCCGGTACTGCACATATTTCTGAAGGTAATAGGCTGTTGATTCCGATATACAGAAATACTTCATTGTATCGGGCACGGTAAAGCGCATTTCCTGACAGATACGGAAGAAATGGTCAACCGCATTGCGGCTGGTGAGAATGACCGCCGTATGCTCCTGAAGATTGATCCGCTGCTGGCGAAACTCCTGTGCCGGAACTCCTTCCACGTGAATAAATTCACGGAAATCAATTTTCAGCCCATACTTCTTGATCAGATCAGCGTAGGGCGATTTGTCAGTCTCAGGTTTCGGCTGGGTAACAAGAATGCTCTTGACCCGTAGTTCGCCGTTATTGTTATTCTTTGGTGCTGCCACTTGCTCGCTCTTAAGGGGATCCGCCGCTATACGGCAAATTGTTTCAGGATAACGAAAAAGGGTAAAATTTCAAGGGTGCAAAGATAAAGAAATATATATACAAGAGAAAATCCTGATGTGGAAAGACCTATCAGAATGCCTCTGAAGAGTCTGTAAACCAAAATAATACCCCACAGGCCCAACCCGGTAAATACAAGCCATTCCGGGGGAATTTCGTGCGCAAAGGCCAGTAGTACAGTAACAGGGAAGAGAAGAAGTCCTAACGTTTTGTTAAATAACAGTATGTTATAAATGTATTCCAGCGCGGCTTCTTTTTTATCGAATACAAATCCCATAAACCGGGTTGCGACCGATTTAATCAGGTAGAGCAGCACAAAAGCCAGAGCAAGTGCACCATATTGCAGCATCCCTTCCTGCGGAAGACTGAAATAGCCGATTGTTTGCCACACAAAAAGCGGTGTAACCAGTAAAAAGTTGATAATGAGTAATAAAGAAGCCCTGCCGGTAAGTGCATTTTCCTCGCGGTAAAGCATGCTTACCGAAGAAGCTCTGAAAAATCCCCCTGCCAGTTGTGTCAGCCGCCGCCCGTCAAACACCCGCAGCACAACCAATGCTGCAAATGCTGCAAACAGAAAAAGCGACACCCACGAACTCCCGCCCGGGTTGGCTACCGGATCGGGATGAAAACTGCGCGAAGTACCCCAGTCGGCAGCTAAAGCCTGAAGCAATAATCCGGTGTGGTGTGCTGGCATAATGGTGTGATCAGGCAAAAATACGAAAGCCCCGGCTGTTTACACTGGCCGGGACTTTCCAAATTGGTATCCGTTACGGATTATTTTTTGTTGGCAGCCACCATGTCGGCATGTACGGTTACTTCCACACTTTCGGCAATTTTGGCGCCTACCGCTGAAGGAACTGCCACATTGTGATCTTTCAATGCCAGCATAAATTTACAGTCAACTGTAATTTTGCCGCCTTTTACTACCACCGTGGCCGGGATCGTGCGCACTTTATCTACACCATGCACACCAAGCGTGCCGGTAATGGTTACGTTGTAGGTGCCGTCTTTTTTGTAATCCACCTTTTCGTTGATTTTGCCTTTGAATGAAGCTTTGGGGAACTTATCGCTCTCCATATAGTTTTCATTAAAGTGCTCCTCCATGAGTTCGTTCGGAAAATCAAATCCTTTGATGTTGATGCTCACAATTACATCGTTGGTATTTGTATTGAGCAGCATGGTGGCTGTGGTATCCGTGGCGCTGATGTCTTCAAGCGCAGTGTGTGAATAAAATTTTACTGAACGTGAAGCAGCTTTGTAAATCTGAGCAGATGCGCTGGCCGCAAAAGCCACAACAACGAACAGGAGAAGACCTAATTTTTTCATGATCGGTTTGAGTATGATGGTTTGTTTTGTAGGCATTTTGACAAGTTGCGTGCCAAACTGCCTTATTTTTCGATTAAAAACAGGTGATACACCAAATTGTTTGTAGCAACAAATATACCAAAGCTGCTGAGTTTTTCAAGCGAGAAGCCCCTGCAGTCCTTATTTGTACAAGATGGCCCCTGCATTTTCAGGTAATCGCCGCACAAAATGCTGTTTTTATGGTTGGCCCGGCTATTTGCTTATTTTTGCAGCGCTTTTCAAAATAAAACACCAACATGGCCACCGACAACTATCAGGCTCCAGATTACTACCTGCTCGACGAGCTTCTGACCGACGAACATAAACTCATCCGCGATACCGCCCGTGCCTGGGTGAAAAAAGAAATATCGCCCATTATCGAAGACTATGCGCAGCGCGCGGAGTTTCCTAAACAGATCCTTAAGGGTTTAGGCGAAATAGGCGCTTTCGGCCCTTACATCCCGGCTGAATACGGTGGCCCCGGTCTCGACCAGATTTCATACGGCCTGATTATGCAGGAGCTTGAGCGCGGCGATTCGGGCGTGCGTTCTACCGCTTCTGTGCAAAGCTCACTCGTAATGTATCCGATCTACACATTCGGTACCGAGGAGCAGAAACGCAAATACCTGCCCAAACTGGCCACCGGTGAACTCATGGGCTGTTTCGGCCTCACCGAACCCGATTACGGTTCAAACCCGGCCGGTATGATTACCAATATTAAAGACGCCGGCGATCACTACATCCTCAACGGTGCTAAAATGTGGATTTCAAACGCACCTTTTGCCGATATTGCTGTGGTTTGGGCCAAAGACGACAACGGTGATATCCGTGGCCTTGTGGTGGAGCGCGGCATGGAAGGCTTCACCACCCCCGAAACACACGGCAAATGGTCGCTGCGCGCAAGTGCTACCGGCGAGCTTGTGTTCGACAATGTGAAAGTGCCTAAAGAAAATATTTTCCCCAATGTAAAAGGCCTCAAAGGTCCGCTCAGCTGCCTCAACTCGGCCCGCTACGGTATTGCCTGGGGCGCACTGGGTGCTGCAATGGATTGCTATGATACGGCCCTGCGTTATTCAAAAGAGCGTATCCAGTTTGGCAAACCCATTGGCGCATTCCAGCTCCAGCAGAAAAAACTGGCTGAGATGCTTACCGAAATCACCAAAGGACAGCTGCTCGTGTGGCGTCTGGGCGTGCTTAAAAACGAAAACCGCGCCAACCCGGCTCAGATTTCAATGGCCAAACGCAATAACGTACATACCGCCCTTGTATGTGCCCGCGAAGCACGTCAGATGCTCGGCGGAATGGGCATTACCGGCGAGTACCCCATTATGCGCCACATGATGAACCTCGAGTCGGTAGTTACTTATGAAGGTACACATGATATTCACCTGCTCATTACAGGTATGGATGTAACCGGTTTCAACGCATTTAACTAAGTAAAGCCGGAACTTCAAGCTTTCGCAGCGGCGGATCAGACACACTGATCCGCCGCTTTTTTTGGCAATATGCGGGCCGCTGCTTACGTTTTTAAATACAGAAAACCGGAAAAGGCACGGCGTTTGCTTTATGTCTTGTTAACTTTTCCGGTGTAACCTTTTCCCCCGGATGGAGTTATAACATAAAACGAACCGAACAGGTATTACCAATCTCCCACACACCATGGTAAAAACCTTCCTTACGCTCGCAATGCCGCTCATGCTTCTGGCGCCTGCACTGAATGCGCAGGAGTTTATGAACGGCGGATTTGAAAAAAACGGAGGCCGGTGTCTCATCAACACCACGCCGGCCGTGTTTAATGCAAACGTGCAGCACACGCGTGCCTTTGGCGCATTCCGCAAACCCGATATTGCCAGTGCCGACTGCGGCTTTGGCGCTGCGCACAGCGGAAACTGGTTTGTGGGCCTTGCTTCAAACATTCAGGGCGACATCCGTTCCGAAGCCATCAGCATGGAGCTGAACAGCCCCTTGCAAAAAGGCCAGCAGTATGCACTCAATTTCTGGGTGCGCACACGCACTGCCTCGCCCAACCTTACACTCAGCGTATCGGGTACCGACTCTGTTTTCGGTACTTCGTTTTACACCGTGTCGGCACAATCTATTGGTGCGTCGTGGACAGAAATAAGCATCCGTTTTACCGCACCGGTAAACGGCCGCTTTATCGGTATCCGCGCTTCGCATCCGGAGCTTAACGCCGGGGTTTGGCTTGATGATTTCAGCATCCGCAGCGTGTTTCAGGCCGATGCAGTAGTGCTTACGCCAGCACCCAAAGCCACTGTAGCTGTACCTAAAAAAGCCGAACCCGCCGGCATCGAAATTTTTCCCAACCCAAGCGAAGGCATGTTCCGCATTTCGCTCGACAGTACACAGGTAATTAGCATGACGGTTTACAACATGCTGGGCACGCCGGTACAGCAGCATGTCATCGATCAGTCGCACCCGCTGCCCGATCGTATTGACCTTACCGATCAGGTGCCGGGCTTTTACTTCATCGAACTGCTTACACCTTCCGGAAAAATAACCCGGCGTGTGGTGGTACAGCGCGGTTAATTTCTTTACGCGGCAAGGTGTTGTTTGTCAGCATCTTGCCTTTTTTGTCGACATAAATCCTATAAAACCGATAGGAAAAATAGAAAAAACTTGCCCGAAAGTTTGGAAATGACATTTATTCAGCTCTACATTTGCACCCGAATGAAACATAAACACATGCCCGCTTTTTGTTCAACCTGCTGTATGCGAAGCAGGCAATAGCGGATTGTGTTCGTATTCAACCAATACAGTTACCCTTCCGCATTGCCGCGAGAAGGGTTTTTTATTTAATAATAGTATAGAAACAACAATGGAAAAACATCTATTAAGCGAATCAGGGCCGGAAGTTTCAGCGGCTATATATGGCTTCTGGCGCTGGGAGCAGGAATTGCAGGATACGGATTTACTTACTTCCGTTGTGGAAGAGTGCCAGCAACTGGGAATCACTTCATTTGATCTGAATAATCCAAACGGGACAGAACAGGTGGAGAAGAGTTTTGGTAAGCTGATCAAAACCGGTGCAGTGCAGCGTGAAGATGTTGTTATTGCAGCTCGCGCGGGATGGCAGAAAAACAAACACAGCGGTAAACTATACGCCGATCTGAGTCAGGAATCGATCCGCAGCACGGTTGACCAGTTGCTCAAAAACCTGGGAACGGATTATGTAGATGTATTGTTGCTGCATGATTTTGATCCCTTGTTCAATGCTGAAGAAACGGCATCCGTACTTACCGATCTGGTATTGAAAAGAAAAATTCATTACATCGGTTTATCAAATTTCAATGTGTTTCAGCATAAACTGCTTTCTGCTCATTTGAGTATTCCGGTAGTCACAAATCATATCGAGCTGAGTGTACTTCAAACGGATGCCATACGCGATGGTCGTCTTGATCTGATCCGTGAGCAGTACAGCAAACCGCTTGCACTTGCGCCGCTGGCCGGGGGACGGATTTTAACAGGTACCGATGCGCGTACTACAGCAATCCGCTCATTGCTTGCCGAAATTGCAGAACGTTATTCGGCCAATGTAGAGCAGGTGGCTGTGGCATGGCTTTACAAGCTGCAGGCCCTGCCAATTATCGGTAGTCTTGATCTGCAACGCATTCGCAATGCGGCAAGTGCTCATACTATTACACTGAGCAATGAAGACTGGCATCTCATTTATGAATTTGTAAAATCCTGATTTACCCATGCAGAGTTTTCGTACTGAATTCGAACTCATCAGCCACGGCACTAAAGTGCTTGTTGAAAAAGACATTGTTGATCTTGCTAAAAAAATCCAGGCTTTCCGTGAAGGGCTTATTGATCCTGAAAAATTCAGAAGTCTGCGCCTTGCACGCGGGGTTTACGGTCAACGGCAGCAAGGTGTGCAAATGGTGAGGATAAAAATTCCGTTTGGAAAAATTTCATCCGCACAGTTACGTAAAATAGCAGCTCTCAGCGAACAATACTCAAACGGCAATCTGCATTTTACAACCCGTCAGGATATTCAGCTTCATCACATCAGTCTGGAGCACACGCCGGAAATCTGGGCAAAGCTTGAACAGGATGAAATTACATTGCGTGAAGCCTGCGGAAATACTGTACGCAACATTACTTCGCCGGCCGAATCGGGTGTATGGCCTGGTGAAGCCTTTGATGTAAGCGCCTATGCCGATGCCGTATTCCGCTACTTTCTGCGTAAACCGTTTGCGCAGGAGATGGGACGTAAAATAAAAATTGCATTCTCCAACAGTGAAGCCGATGCCGCATTAACATGGATACATGATATTGGCTTTATTGCCACGTACAATGAATCCGGCGAACGCGGCTTCCGTGTGCTTGCAGGTGGCGGACTGGGGGCACAGCCCTTCACGGCAAAGTTGCTGCATACTTTTTTACCGGCATCCAGACTAATTCCCTTCATCGAATCGGTGCTGCGCATTTTCGACCGTTACGGCGAGCGGCACAGCCGGCATAAGGCACGCATAAAATACCTTATTCATCAGCTTGGTGTGGACGCATTTCTGCAGTTGCTTGACGAAATAACGCCGGCACTTACCGTGCAGGATTACCACATTGCATATGATGAATTTGAAAAGCCTTATGTGCGAGAGGCTTCTCCGGCTGCTGTACCTGCAACTCCGCCCGAAGGCTTTTCCGCGTGGATGCGCTCGAATGTGTTTGAACAGAAGCAGCAAGGATATTACGGTGTATATGTGCGTGTGCCGCTTGGAAATATACATGCCGGAACTGCACGCAAACTTGCAGACTGTATTGACAAATACTCGCGCAGTGACGATGCCCGTATTACGATTAATCAGGGGCTGCTGCTGCGTTATGTAACCTTGCCCGAGCTGCCGGCGCTTTACACTGATCTGCTGGCGGCTGGTCTTGCAAAGCCGGGGTTTGGTTCAGCGGCAGACGTTACTGCATGCCCGGGAACCGATACCTGTAATCTGGCTATTTCAAACAGCACACACGTGGCGCTGGCTCTTGGCGAAGTGATTGAAGACGATTTCCCGCATCTGCTTTTCGACAGGCAGCTGGATATTAAAATAAGTGGTTGTATGAATTCATGCGGGCAGCATGGGCTGGCGGCGATCGGATTTCATGGCAGTTCGTTTAAATCGGGCAATGCGGTGGTGCCTGCGTTGCAGGTGCTTGGCGGCGGCGGAAGTACAGGTAACGGCACAGGTCGTCTTGCCGAGAAAATTATAAAAATTCCTTCCCGCCGGGCGCCCGATGCATTACGCAAACTGCTTAATGATTTTGAATCGGAAAAGCAGCCGGGCGAAACATTCACCGCGTATTTTCATCGCAAAGGGAAGGAGTATTTTTATCAGTTGCTGAAACCGCTGGCAGATCTGAGTAACCTGGATGATGAAGCATTCAGGGATTGGGGAGCAGATGAAAAATTCCAGACTGCAATTGGTGTGGGTGAGTGTGCGGGAGTAATGATTGATCTTGTGCAAACGCTCTTTTTTGAAGCAGATGAGAAAGTGTTATCAGCCCGCGAAGCATTGGCTGAAAGCCGCTTTGCCGACAGTATTTATTTCAGCTACTCAGCGCTTATCCATACCGCTAAAGCCTTGCTGCTGAAAAACGGGCATCATGTAAATACCCATCATGCACTTATCGGCGATTTTGAAAAACAATTTATCGAAACCGGAAAAATAAGCGGACAGGGCAGTTTCAGTGCATTTATCCTTCAGCTTAATTCGCAGCCCGCCTCACCCGGATTTGCTGCCCGCTACCTTGAGCAGGCAGCCGGGTGGATTGATTTGCTGAAAACACATGCTGCTGCCGAAAGATCAACGCAAAAAGCCTCCGGACATGAATAAAACACCACGGTTAACGGTATTGGGCGCTGGTCCGGGAAATGCAGAACTCATTACGCTTAAAGCACTGCGTGTAATTCAAACAGCCGATGTGTTAATGTATGATGCATTGGTGAGTGATGAATTGCTTGAGTTTGTTCCGGCGCATTGTATCAGGCTGTTTGTGGGGAAACGCAAGGCACGCCATACCTATTCGCAACAGGAAATAAATCGGATGATTGTTTCGTATGCGCATCGCTGCGGGCATGTTATACGGCTTAAAGGAGGTGATCCGTTTGTGTTTGGACGCGGAGCCGAAGAGCTTGAATATGCTGCAGCGCATGGATTGCACACAGCCTATGTGCCGGGGTTGAGCAGTGCGGTGGCGGTTCCAGGTACCTGCGGCATTCCGGTTACCTTACG
The DNA here is from genome assembly GCA_020402865.1 of Bacteroidota bacterium. Lineage (NCBI taxonomy): Bacteria > Pseudomonadati > Bacteroidota > Bacteroidota bacterium. The sequence goes on from JADBYT010000001.1 coordinate 79,562, forward strand.
CGGTGTGAGCGAAAGTTTCTGGGTAATTACCGCCACCACCGGAAATGCGGCTCTGTCGGCCGATCTGACATTGGCAGCAAGATCAACAGCTACCGTGGTGGTACTCATGGGGCTTGGAAAAGCGGCCGAAATAAGTTCTGTTTACAGGCAGGCCGGTGCCGGCGACACTCCTGCAGCCGTTATCAGCCACGGAACATTGCAGCAGCAAAATGTGAGTACCGGTGTGGTGGGTAATCTTACCACACTGGCCGAAACGCATGATTCGCCGGCAGTGATTGTAATTGGTGAAGTGGTGAAACATAAACTTTCGCTCGCTACGGAGCAAACACTGCTGCACGAACTAACCCGTTTTGCCTCATGAGCAGCATTGAAGCCGGCAATCCGCTTTTTCCTGTCTTTCTCAAGCTCGAACAATTGCACGTGCTGCTGGTTGGAGGCGGATTTGTAGCCTGCGAAAAACTTACTGCATTGTTGCAGAATTCGCCCCGTGCACAGGTTACGGTAGTAGCCATTTCGGTATTGCCTGAATTTCGTCTTATTGCTCAGGGTTTTGATGCGGTAGTGATTATCGAACGGGCTTTTGAAGCGACTGATCTGGAAGGAAAAGATCTCGTAATTCTTGCTACGGGCAGCATACAAACCAGTGCACAAATACGCACGCAGGCCAGGCAACACGGCCTGCTTGTAAATACAGCTGATACTCCTGATCTCTGTGATTTTTATCTCGGATCAGTAGTGAGAAAAGGTGCAGTGAAAATTGCCATTTCCACAAACGGGAAATCACCCACAGTGGCTAAACGTCTCCGCGAAATTTTTGAAGAGGCATTCCCCGAAGAAATCAACGAATCACTTAATCACCTGCAAACCATACGCAGTTATTTGAAAGGCGACTTCGCCGATAAGGTGAAACAACTCAACCAATTCACCCGATTACTTTCCTCACAAAAGAAAAAAAGTTCATGATTACCACAGACCTTATCATCATCGGGGCCGGCCCGGTAGGCTTGTTTGCTGTATTTGAAGCCGGACTGCTGAAAATGCGATGTCACCTCATCGATTACCTTCCCCAGCCCGGCGGGCAACTTTCCGAAATTTATCCCCGGAAACCAATTTATGATATTCCGGGTTTTCCAACTGTGCTGGCGCAGGAATTAATTGACAATCTGCTGCAACAGGCTGCCCCGTTTAAACCCGCTTTTACACTTGGTGAACGTGTGGAAACAATTCAGAAAATTGATGAATGTAATTTTCAGGTTACAACAAATTTAGGCACAATTGTTTCGGGAAAGGCCGTGGTAATTGCGGGCGGACTGGGTTGTTTTGAACCGCGAAAGCCTGAAGTGAAAGGCCTTGATGCATTTGAGAACGGTAAAGGCATACATTATTTTGTGCGTGAACCGGAATATTTCAGAAACAGGAAAGTTGTAATTGCTGGTGGTGGCGACAGTGCACTCGACTGGACACTGCAGCTGGCTTCTGTATGCAGTTCGCTTACGTTGGTGCATCGCAGCGATCAGTTCAGAGGTGCGCCCGACAGTGCGGAGCGCGTAAAAGCATTGGCCGAATCAGGTTTAATCAATCTTCTTTTGCATACATCCGTTGAAAATGTAAACGGACTCGGCCGGTTAAGTACGGTGAGTGTGAAAAATCTCAATACACAGGCCATACATGATATTGAAGCCGATGAACTGATTATTCTCTTTGGTCTCAGCCCCAAACTGGGGCCCGCCTCACACTGGGGGCTTGATATTGAGAAGCAGGCCGTGGTGGTCAATCCGGAAGACTATTCTACTTCTGTAAAAGGGATTTATGCGATTGGTGATATCAACACGTACAAAAATAAACTCAAGCTCATTCTTTGCGGATTTCATGAAGCAGCCATGATGAGCCATAGCGCCTATAAATACATCAATCCCGGTGTGCATTACACCATGAAGTACACCACAGTGAATGGTGTAAATACATTTTAACGTATGAATGATATTGCTGTTGAAATAGAAACCGGGGGTGAATTGCAGCGCGTTGATGTGCCGGATAATATCGCGCTTAGTCTGATGGAGTTGCTCAAAGGCATGGAGATAAAAGGAATAGAAGGAACCTGTGGCGGCATGGCCTTGTGTGCCACCTGCCATGTACGCATCCTTTCAGCGGAGCCCCCGCTGCCCCCGGCCGGCGATGAGGAACTGAATATGCTGGATACGCTGCCTGTTGTGTACACCAATTCACGGCTGGCCTGTCAGATCAGGCTTGCACCGGGGCAGCAGCAGATCAGGCTCTGTGTACCGTGATGCGCTGATAATGAGTTGTTTGAAAAGGCTGCCGGGAAACACCGGCAGCCTTTTATGCGTGGCGAAGATTTTTTCTGCATCTTCCCGTTACTTTTCCATTCCCAAAACCCTATGCTGATGAAAGCAGCCCGCAATGGTTCTGTTTCCTACCGCAAAAGGCATCACCATGAACCTCGCTTCAAGTTATCACCAAACCCGCGAACAGATTGAGGCTGAAGCAGCCGAAATCAACGCCGCGCGCGACAATCCGGCCCGTTTTGCGCCGCTCTACAACAGATACTACGCCCGCATACTGGCGTTTGTGTATCAGCGTACCGAAACGAAAGACGATGCGTACGATGTGACCCAGCAGGTTTTTATTACTGCGCTGGAAAACCTCGGCAAATACAAATCGCAGGGAGTGCCGTTTTCGGCCTGGTTGTTTCGTATTGCGCTCAACGAACTGAGCCGCCAGTACCGCCGTGCCAAAGTGCGGCAGGCCGTAAATATTGACGATGCACAGGTGGCCGATGTACTGCACGAACTGGGTGAAGAGAACACTGCCCAGACGGATGCCCGGCTGATGCAGACCATTTCAAAGCTTGCACCCGATGAGGTGAGCCTGCTTGAAATGCGTTTCTTCGAACAACGTGCGTTTAAAGAAATTGGTGATATTCTCGAAGTTAACGAGGCAGCGGCTAAAGCCCGGGTGTACCGGCTGCTTGAACGAATGAAAACTATTTATTCTGCTTTAGTCTGAAGTAGCATGGAAACGAACAAAAACATTAACCGCAACCGGGAACCGCTCACGCCCCAGGACATTGAACAGGGTCGCAATTTCGACCAGTTCATGCAGGCGTACAACGCGCAGAAACTGCCGTTCTGGAAAAAGCCCGGCTTTTATATCGGCTCGGTGGTAATCGGTACTGTAATTGCCGTAGGTATTTATATGGCAGTTTCGCCCGAAGAAAAGCCCGCTGCTGCACGAACAGCATTTGTGCAGCCTCCGCTGCCCGGCATTGATGTGCGCGATACGGCATACACCGTAAATGCCGGCGAAGGCGATACACTGCTGTACAACACAGGGTCGCTGATTATTATTCCGCAAAATGCTTTTCTGGCTGAAGATGGAAAGCCGGTGAGCGGCAAGGTGGAAATACGCTACCGCGAGTTTCATGATCCGGCGTCGATATTTATTGCGGGCATTCCCATGACGTATGATTCGGCGGGTGTGCAGTATCATTTCGAGTCGGCCGGTATGCTTGAAATCACAGCCTGGCAAAACGGGAAGCCACTCAAAGCCAATCCGGCGCAGCCCATTGAAGTGGCGCTGGCCTCGCAAACGGCGGAGAATAAGTTTAACGTGTATTATCTCGATACCACCGCCCGAAACTGGAGCTTCATTAAGCGTGATACGGCTTACGTAATTGCCGCCGAACCTGCGGATACTACCGCGCCAAAAGCCAAAGCCGCCGGCCCGCAGCCCCTGCGCCCGCAACTGGCCGATGCCAAACGCCCGAGCTTCAGCATTGACTTTGATCCGCTCGAATTCCCGGAGCTGAATGCCTACAAAGGCCTGCGTTTTGAAGTGGATGAAAACCGCACACCCTACAACCGTGCCGACCGCAAAATACAATGGGACGATGCCCGCATTGCCCGCAACAGCGATGGCCGTTCGCTTACCGTAACGTTCACCAAAGACACGGTTGAGCGTGCATACATCACTTACGTGGTGGTGGACAGCCGCAACTATGCCGAGGCGATGAAGGCCTACGAAAACCGCTTTGCCGCCTACGAAGCTGCGCTGGGCAGGAAAACAGCCGATGCCAACGCCAAACAGCAAAAGATGGATGCCAATGTGGACAAGGCCGATAAAAAACGCCTCAGTGCCAATGCCCTTGCCTTGCGGCTGGCCGCGCTGAGAAGCCGTGCCAATGTGGGCAGCAAACAGGAAAACCAGACCATGCGTTTGTTTGTGATTCAGGATTTCGGTATCTGGAATTCCGACTGCCCCTCGAACCTGCCTGCTGCAGAGCCGCTGGCGCTCAAACTCCGCGACAGCCGCAACAAACAGGAAATAACCGGTGTAAAAGCATTTCTGGTAGAAAAGGGACGCAATGCAATTTTCACCTACAGCCCCGAGGCACTCAACGCTTTCCAGTGTAACCCTGATGCGGATAACCTGCTCTGGTGCATCACTCCCGACGGCCATCTGGCTACCGCTAATGCCGATGCGCTGAGCAGCATTGCCGGCAAAAAGAAAGCCGAACTCACACTCACCGTACACGAAGGCGCCCTGGCTTCGAACGAACAAACCAAGTCGATTCTGGGCCTGTAAATAAAACATCACTTCCGGCAAAGTCTGTACTTTTAGGTACGGACTTTGCCGTTTCACTTCATCAACCTCGCAAAAGATGAAACTCCGACACCTGTTTGCCCTGCTGCTTACCACCTTGTGCCTGCGCACTGCCGCCCAAACCGATACGTTTGTGGTAAAAGGTACACCTACCGTAATTACCGTAACACCCGAACGCTCCTTCCTCTATCTCAACGAGGACAATATCATGCGCATTACCTACAAGGGAAAACACAAACTGGGTAAGGTTGAATTTAAAGGCGGAACCGTTACGTTGCGTGATTCTTTATTTATAATTAATGCAACTACCGGAGTTGAAGGGGTACTGGTGGTGTATGAAAAACTGAAAAACGGAAGTGAGCGTGTAGCCTGGTCAAAAACATATAAGTTGTTTGGTCGTGAAATTCCCGAACCGGATTTGTGCGGTATCAGAAATGATTCATTTATTGATAAGTTTACGGTGATTGCCGCAGGGCGAATTTATGCACGTCAGCGTGCAAGCCGCGACAGGTATGAAGTCACTTCGTTTACATTGTATCTGCGTAATCCGAAAACAAAAAAACTGGATACGCTGAAAGCCGAAGGCAGTATGCTTACTCCGCGCATGAAGCAGAAGATTGATTCGTTGAATGTGTCGGGCAACGGAGGTGTGCTGATGTTTGATGATATTAAAGCCAAAGGTCCGAACGGGAAGGTGATTGAGTTGCCGCCGTTGCGGGTTTTTCTGGTGGAGGAGAAGAAGATGCGGATCGGGTTGTAATACCTGATCTCGTTAAATGATGTTAAGTCCGGCGGCCTGGCCTGTTTTCTACTGCGCAATACGTTGTACTTTTGAGGGTTATTGAATAGCAACGGGTAAATGCGTATCGTTTCTCCAAAATTAATTGCGTTTCTGGCGGGTGCCGCCCTTATCGGTCTTTGCGTGATTCAGTATTACTGGATCAGCGGGGCGGTGGAACAGCGGCGTGAGCATTTTGAGCAGGATGTGCGCGAGGCGATGATGAATGTAACCCGCCGCTACGCCCGCGCGGAAGCGCGTGAACGGATGCGCAACCAGCTTTCGGTGCCGCGTTTGCCGCAGGGATTCAACTCGCGGCAGAATTATTTCATTGATACAGCCGCAAGTGATACCTCGAAAATAAGTATAAGCCGTCAGAAACTTCAGCGCGGGCTTGATGCGCTATCAAAACGCACGGATCTGATGCAGCGCCCGGCCGGCGAGTTATTCTCGCTCTACAACCAGATGATTCAGATGAATATTTTTGGCGATGCAGAGCTTAATCCCGATACGGCACTCATCGACTCGCTGCTTAGCTATGAGTTTAAAAACAGGGGCATCAATACACGCTATGTGTGGACGGTTTTTTCGGCCGGCAGTATGCCTATGTTTGGCAATGGCGATGATCCGCAGCAAAGTCTGCGCGATAGTCTGATTACCTCCCGTCACCGCGTAAGTCTTCGTCCCGACAATATTTTCTCGCAGCCGCACATGCTGGCGGTTTACTTCCCGTTCCAAAACGGCTATATCCTCAAATCGCTCTGGCTCATGCTGGTGCTTTCGGTGTTGTTTGTGCTGTTTATTCTGTTGCTTTTTTATTACAGCATATCCACCATTTACCGGCAAAAACAACTTTCCGAAATCAAAAACGATTTCATCAGCAACATGACGCATGAGCTGAAAACACCTATTTCCACGATCTCGCTGGCCTGTGAAGTACTGGCCGACAGTTCGGTGGAAAAAACGCAGGACAGGCTCAACCGCTATGTGTCGATGATTAAAGAAGAAAACAAACGCCTTGGCGGATTAGTGGAAAATGTATTGCAGTCGGCACTGCTCGACAAAGGCAATTTCCGCCTTAAAACCGAGCCGGTTGATTTTCACGCACTCCTGCGCAATGCCGTAAACAGTGTGCGCATTCAGGTTGAAAACAAATCGGGCGAAATTACCATGAGCCTTGATGCCGAACGATTTGATATTGAATGCGACCGCACACATACGCAGAATCTTATTTTCAACCTGCTCGACAACGCCATAAAATATACACCCGGCCAGCCGCTCATTCGTGTATCCACCGTAAACACGGCCACCGGTATCCAGCTTTGTGTAGAAGATAACGGCATTGGCATAAGCCGCGAAAATCAGAAAAAGATTTTCGATAAATTGTACCGCGTACCCACCGGAAACGTTCACGATGTGAAAGGCTTTGGTTTAGGGCTCAGCTATGTGAAAGCCATTGCCCTCAAACACGGCGGCGATGTGTTTGTGCAAAGCGAACCCGGACGCGGCAGTCAGTTTTACGTTAACCTGCCTTTTTACGCACCTGCAACAACAAGCGAATGACCACAACAGCCGAACCCAAAACACGCATCCTGCTGGCCGAAGACGACCCCAACCTGGGCAATCTCCTGCAGGAATATCTCGACGCCAAAGGCTACGAAACTGTGCTTGCCATTAACGGTAAAGAAGGTTTCGAACAGTTCCGTAAGCACAGTTTCGATCTTTGTTTGCTGGATGTAATGATGCCTGTAAAAGACGGTTACACGCTGGCTAAGGAAATACGTGCGCTCAATCAGGAGGTGCCCATCGTATTCCTCACGGCAAAGTCGATGAAGGAAGATACTATTGAAGGCTTTAACGTAGGTGCCGACGATTACATCACCAAACCGTTCAGCATGGAGGAACTGCTGCTGCGGCTGAAAGCCATTTTGCGACGAACCAAAACACCGGCCGCACACCAAACCGATCAAACTACGTTCACCATTGGCGATTACAGTTTCGATCACACCCGCCAGCTGCTGGAGTTTGGCAATAAACCCCAGAAACTCACTTCAAAAGAAGCCGACCTGCTTCGCCTGCTGGCTATCTACAAAAACGATGTGCTCGACCGCTCCCTTGCACTGAATACCATTTGGGGCGACGACAGTTATTTCAATTCGCGCAGTATGGATGTATATATTGCCAAGCTGCGCAAATACCTTAAAGATGATCCTACAGTTGAAATCATGAATATTCACGGTAAAGGATTCCGGCTTATTGCGAAATAATTTTAGCAAAACAGATAAAGCAAAGAAGACCTGCGGACGTATCCGCAGGTCTTCCTGCATATTCAGAGGGGCGAAAATTAGAATTTAGCAGAGAAGCCGATGCCAAGCACCTGACGGAACTGCAGACGCGGTCCTGATTCATTGGCGCCAATTACTCCGTCGTTGTTAAAATCTCCTTTGATGTTGATATCGTTATCGTAAATGGCCTGCATGTTTACACTGGCTGAAATGTACTTATTCACCTTCATGGTGAGCAACACTTCAGCGTTTACGTCGATGTTTTGCGGACGGTCGAGGTAGTTGCTGAAAAGCTCAAGACGTGCCATCAGGTTTACGTTTTGAATAATGTCGGCACGATACTGCGCACGCATGTAACCGCCAAATTCGTTGCGGAGTGTTTCGTTCGGCTTTACACCAAACGCACCGATAGACGAAAGTGCGCTGTCGTTTACAATAGTTACACGGCCGGTGAACGGCGAAATGAAAAGCGTAAACTTCGTGTTCGGCTTGTAGTCCATACCAATAGCCAGCAGTCCGTAAGCCGGAGCAAGGAAGTCGGAAATTTTCACCTTGTTTGTGTCGTTGATGTAATTAAAACCATCCACAAACTGTGTTTTGAAGTTGAACAGCGCCGAGTAGTACCATTTATCGCTGAATGCGCGTTTGCCGTATTTCGAGGTGAAGTCGAATTTGTCGTCGGTTTTACGGATCTGCGCTGCACGGCCCTGTTGCAGCAAACCGTAAGACATTTCAAGCGTATTGTCCCAGGTACTGGTGCCTTTTTTATAATTGGCAAAAAGGTTAAGCAGGCCTTGTGCAGAAATAGAATTCACACCACCGGCAGCCCAGTTGGTGAAAGATGCCTGCGTAAAGTTTAAACCAAACACACCGCCGCGTGTCCAGTATTTTACCGTATCGGTTTGTGCATTTACTGCCAAACCCGAAAACAGCATGAGGGCAAGTAAAAAACGTTTCATTGGATGAAGATGGAATTGGTGTTGTGGCAAAATATAAATGCCACAACTACTTTCAGCAGGAGAAAGCAGCTGTGGCATGGATAGTAAATTATCGCCCCTGTTTGAGCAGGTCGCGGATTTCGGTAAGAAGTACTTCTTCTTTGGTAGGTGCGGGAGGTGCTGCGGGAGCTTCTTCTTTTTTCTTCATTGCTGCGTTCATTCCTTTGATGATAAGGAACAAAACAAATGCAATCACAAGAAATGAAATGACAGCAGAAATGAATTTACCCAGCAATACACCACCGGGTGCCCATGTTTCAATGCTGCTTGCACCTGCAGCTTCAAGTGCCGGTTTGAGCATTAAAGGAGTAATAATATCGGCTACCAGCGAATTAACGATAGCGCCGAAGGCACCGCCAATGATTACACCGACTGCGAGATCGACTACGTTACCTCGCATAATAAATCCTTTGAACTCACTTACGAATCCCATTGATTGTGTTTTTAGTTAAGGTGGACTGGTTTATTGGGGCAAATGTACTGCAAACTTCAATAAATCAAAATTTACTTACTTGTTGCCACATCTATACCGGGGCAACAACTTTAGTTGTAGAACCGGCCCCGTTTCAGGCTGGTTACATTTTATACTATTAATGGTAATGTGAGCTTAATGTGCTTTACGCTGCCGGACTTTTGTTGTTGCCTGAAATAATGTGGTGCGGGAAATCATACTGTGGCACCATGAAAACATGTATTTGTAATGCCCGGTAACAGTCAGCATCATCGCCACGGATAAAGAAAAATCTGATAACTTCGAACCAAAATAATTTGCTTGCTCATGGCTGATCCCAAACTTTACATAGAGAAGATAAAAGCCTCTTACACGGCTCCCGGCGAACATATTTATCTGGGCGCAGGTGTGCTTGAAAATACAATCCATGCAGAGGCTTCGGTAAGTATTCCGCTACGTATGATGAACCGTCATGGACTGGTTGCGGGTGCAACGGGAACAGGAAAAACACGTACGCTGCAGGTGTTGGTAGAGGCGCTTTCTGATGCCGGCGTGCCCAGCTTCCTGCTCGATGTAAAGGGCGATCTTTCGGGCATTGCCACGGAGGGACAGCTCAACCCTAAAATTGAAGAGCGTGTTAAGGCGCTTGGAAAAACATTTTCCCCCACCGGATTCCCGGTCGAAATTTATTCGCTTTCCGGAAAAACGGGTGCGCAGATGCGTGCCACGGTTACGGAGTTTGGTCCCGTTCTGCTTTCCAAAATCTTCGACCTGAACGATACGCAGACGGGCGTAATGAGTGTGCTGTTTAAGTATGCCGACGATAATAAACTTCCGCTGCTTAATCTCGAAGATTTGAAAAAGCTGCTCAACTACCTGAGCGAAGGTGAGGGCGCTGCCGAAATAAAAGAAAGCTACGGCAAAATCTCTACCGCCACTTCAGGCACAATCCTGCGCAAAATTGTGGCGCTCGAACAGCAGGGTGTGGCGCATATTTTCGGAGAAACTTCGTTCGATATCGACGATCTGTTTGAGCGTGTCGATGGTAAAGGTGTAATCAGCCTGCTCAACATTCAGGATGTGCAGGATAAGCCTGTGCTTTACTCTACCTTCCTGCTCAGTTTGCTGGTGGAAATATATCAGACACTACCCGAAGCCGGCGACCTCGACAAGCCCAAACTCGTATTCTTTTTCGATGAAGCACACCTGCTCTTCAAAGATTCATCGAAAGCATTCCTCGAACAGATTGAGCAGATCATCCGTCTCATCCGCTCAAAAGGCGTAGGCGTGTTCTTCTGCTCGCAGTCGCCGCTTGATGTGCCTGATAGTGTGCTTGGCCAGCTTGGTACACGTGTGCAGCATGCCTTGCGCGCATTTACGCCCAATGATGCCGACAACCTCAAGAAAACGGCCCGCACCTATCCCAAATCCGAATTCTACGAAATAGACCGCGTGCTCACCTCGCTCGGTATTGGTCAGGCGCTGGTAACCACACTCAGCGAAAAAGGCATTCCCACCGAGGCCACCGCCGTGCATCTTTTTCCCCCGCGCTCGGTTATGGGCCCGCTCACACCCGAAGCACATCAGCAACTGCTCAACGGCTCCGAACTTTACAAAAAATACAAAGACGCCGTTGATCCCGAAAGCGCCTACGAAATACTCACGCAGCGTGTAAACGCACGCATGGAAGAAGCCGAAAAGGAAGCTGCCGAAAAAGCAGCGCAGGAAACCGAACGCAAAGAAGCCGCCGAAAACAAGCCCCGCCGCAACGAAAAATCAACACTCGAAAAAGTAGTGAGCAGCCCCGTTACACAGCAGTTCGGTAAATCGCTTGTGCGCGGATTAATGGGCATGCTGTTTGGCAGCAGTTCTTCAGGAAGGCGGAAAAAGAAAGGGTTGTTTTCGTAAGAGCGTTTGATGAAGGTAAACACCTCTTTCTTTTTGATTCTTATCGAATCAAAAACATTGCAGAATGCCCTCCTTATATTCTTGAAAGTTTTGAATTCGGATGTTTTCGGTTATGAAAAACGCCAACTACTGCTATAAACTTTTTATCGTTTAGTAGTTTATAAACTATTGAGTAAGGGAAACGATCCATCCAGATAATTCTTGCTTTAGTTGAATAAGCATGACCAATAGCCGGATTCTTTTCGATTCTGTCTAATGAAATTTTCAATTCATTAAGAAAACTATCTTTTAGATCTATAGAAATTGACCGATACCATTCTGCAGCCAAATGTATGTCGTCAACAGCCTTTTCCCGAATTATTAACTTCATTTCTTAAGCCGGGCGTCAATTATTTTGAAAGCCTCCTCCACGGAGTAATTCTTGCCATTACCTGCTTCAAGATCCGTAAGTCGTTGCTCTATTTCTTTTTGTTGTTCTTCGTCTAATGAATAAGAAGAAGCATTATTGTGAACCGATTCTTCAAGATAGCGATGTACAACTTTTAGGGCATTTTCGTCTGCTTCTTCAAGCAGATGCTGAATTTGAAGTTTTAAGGTATTGTGGTTCATGACAAGCAATTATTTACAAATAAAGGTAAGTATAATAAATACTAAAACTGAGGAAACTACAGGATATTGATAAATTGCTATCAAAAATCATTCCAATATCTCCAAAAATCCAATTATCTTGGTATCCGTATTGCAACAGTCTTAAGTCTTTATGTTAAAGCAGTCATTACAACAAAAGCTTTTGCAAAAGCTTTCGCCGCAACAGATTCAGTTAATGAAACTGCTGCAGTTGCCCACCGTTGCGCTTGAGCAGCGTATTAAGGAAGAACTTGAAATTAATCCGGCACTCGAAGAAGGTTCGCAGAGCGACGAAGACGAGAAGGAAGATATTGCCGATGATGATGACGGCCTGTTTGAAGAACAGGAAGAGCAGGATCGCAACGATGACGGCGATCAGGATAACGACAATTCATCAGACGATATTGAAGACCGCAGCAGCGATGATTCATTTGAGCTGGATGATTACATGGACGAGGACGAAGGTTATTCGTACCGCGAACAGGTAAATAACAGCAGTGCCGATGATGAACGTCGTGAGTCGCCGCTTTCGCTGGGGCCGGGCTTTCAGGAATTGCTGCTTTCACAGCTCGGTTTGCAGCCGCTCGATGATCATCATTACCGCATTGGTGCTTATCTGATTGGTAATATTGATGATGATGGTTACCTGCGGCGCGAACTCGAAGCCGTGGTCGATGATCTGGCCTTTTCGCTCAACATCACTACCACCGAAGAGGAACTTGTTGAACTTCTCGAAATCATTCAGACATTCGATCCGCCCGGCGTGGGCGCACGCGATTTGCAGGAGTGCCTCCTGCTGCAGCTCAAACGCAAAATGCCCAAAACAGCCGAAGTCGTGCTGGCCATGCGCGTGGTGAGCGAGCACATGGAGGAGTTTTCGAAAAAACATTACGATAAAATTGCCCGCAAACTTGGTGTGGACGATGATTCGCTCAAACGCGTAATCCGCGAAGTCACACACCTCAACCCACGTCCCGGCAATACCGCCGGCGACTCGCAGCGTTTTGTGCAGGACGTAGTGCCCGATTTTACCATCTACAACAACGATGGTAAACTCGAACTCGGCCTCAACGACCGCAACATGCCTGAGCTCCGCGTGAGCGGCATGTATCAGAGCATGCTGGCCGAATATGCGCGCAGTAAAGACAAGAGCAGCAAAGAGGCCGTTACCTTTATCAAACAGAAAATTGATTCGGCCAAATGGTTTATGGATGCCCTGCGCCAGCGCCAGCAAACACTGCTGTTTACCATGCAGGCCATTCTCGATTATCAATACGATTATTTCCTCGAAGGCGATGAAACCCTGCTCAAGCCAATGATTCTGAAAGACATTGCCGACAAAGTGGGGCTCGATATTTCTACCGTATCGCGTGTGGCAAACAGTAAGTATGTCCAAACGCAGTACGGCACATTCCTGCTCAAAAGCTTTTTCTCTGAATCGCTCTCCACCGACAGCGGCGAAGAAGTCTCTACACGCGAGGTAAAGAAAATTCTCTCCGACTGCATCGGCGCCGAAAACAAACGCCGCCCGCTTACCGACGATGCACTGGCCAAAATTCTCAAAGACAAAGGTTACAACATTGCACGCCGCACCGTAGCCAAATACCGCGAACAGCTTGAGATTCCGGTAGCACGTTTGCGTAAAGAACTTTAGTCCGTTGCACATGGCAAACGTTGCTGCACGCGCACTTTCCTGGCTGTTTCATCCGCTTTTTATGTGCGTGTATGCGGCGTTGATTTACTATTTCATGCTGCCGCAGGTGCTTGCGTTCAGCAATCAGGGGCAGTGGGTGGTTATTGCGTTGCTGGTGCTTACCACCGTGCTGCTTCCGGCTGCTTCGGTTTTTGTACTGGTGCGCTTGGGGCGTGTGCGCAGCATGCAAATGGAAGAACAGCAGCAGCGCAACTGGCCGCTGTTGCAGGCTGCACTCATTTACGGCATGTGCTACTACATGATGAAAGACAAAAGCATACCCCCGTTCATTGTGCTTTTTGTAATGGGTGCGCTGCTCAACATGATTCTTGCATTGCTCGTAAACCTGCGCTGGAAAATCAGTTTGCACAGCCTTGGTGCAGCCGGACTTGCCGGTGGCATTGCCGCATTGTTTTTGCGCAGCGGCGATGGCCCCGTGTGGGTGGCCGCTTTGCTTTTTGTGCTTGCGGGTGCTGTGGGCACGGCACGCTTGCAGCTGCGCGCGCACACGCCTGCACAGGTGGCAGCGGGGTTAGTTGCAGGCTTTGTGCTGCAGTTTGGTGTGGTGTTTTTATTGTGGACAGAAGCGTAATACACACGCTGCACCGCACACAGCCCAAATGATTCCTCCTTATCTTTACCACCATGCCACCACGCCTTCCTATTGCCGAATTTCTTGAGCTGGCTGCATCGCGCCCGGTGGTGGATGTGCGCTCGCCCGGCGAGTTTGTGAAAGGGCATATTCCCGGCGCAGTAAATATTCCGCTTTTTACCGATCAGGAACGCGCAGCCGTTGGTACGTGCTACAAACAGCACGGGCAACAGGAGGCCATTGATCTTGGGCTTGAATACGTGGGCCCCAAAATGGCCGGCTTTGTAAAAACGGCACGCCGGCTTTCTGGCCAAAACGGCCTTCTGGTACATTGCTGGCGCGGAGGCATGCGCAGCCAGAGCATGGCCTGGCTTTTCGAAACAGCAGGCATTCCGTGCTCCACGCTCACCGGTGGCTACAAAGCGTTTCGCAATCATGCGCTGGCGGCGTTTATGCTGCCCTGTAACCTGCGCGTAGTGGGTGGCGAAACAGGCAGCGGCAAAACCGAAATTCTTCACCACATCGGTAAAAGCGGTCAGCAAATTCTCGACCTCGAAGAAATTGCTTCGCACCGCGGCTCATCGTTTGGCGCACTGGGAATGAATGTGCAGCCAACCGTAGAACAGTTTGAAAACATGCTCTACATGGCACTGCGCACGCTCGATTTGCAAAAGCCGGTGTGGATTGAAGATGAATCGCGCAGCATCGGCCGCGTGTATGTACCGCCGGCGTTCTGGGCGCAAATGCAGCAGGCTCACGTGTATCGCATAGTATTGCCTGTGGAATTGCGTGTGCAGCGTTTGCTGCGCGAGTATGGAACCTTTCCCGTGCAGCATCTTCGCGAAGCCGTACAACGCATCAGCAAACGTCTCGGTAATCTCGATACACGCCACGCGCTCGAAGCATTGGATAATGGCGAACTCGAAACCGTGGTGCGCCTCACGCTGCGCTATTACGATAAAGCATACAACTATCCTTATCAGCAAAAACCGCCTGCCCAGGTTACACACATCGAAACCAGCGAAGACAATCCGGCGGCCAATGCCAATCGCATACTTACTCATTTTTCAAAGCATGACTGATACAACCATTCGCCTCACACAATACAGCCACGGTGCTGGCTGCGGCTGCAAAATAGCACCGGCCGTGCTCGACGGTATTCTCAAACTCAGCAGCATCAGCGGTATCGAAAACGATCCGCGCCTGCTGGTCGGACACGATAAAAAAGACGATGCAGCTGTGTATGATCTCGGCAATGGTAAAGCGGTAATCAGCACCACCGATTTTTTTATGCCCATCGTTGATGATGCGTTCGACTTCGGCCGCATTGCTTCGGTCAATGCCATAAGCGATGTATATGCCATGGGCGGAAAACCGCTTATGGCCATTGCCATTCTGGGCTGGCCCATAAACAAAGTACCGGCCGAACTGGCCGGACGCGTACTCGAAGGTGCCCGCACCGTTTGCCGCGAAGCAGGTATTCCGCTGGCTGGCGGCCACAGCATCGACAACGAAGAACCGCTGTTTGGGCTTGCCGTTACCGGCGAAGTAACCCTTGCAAACCTGCGTCAGAACTCCACCGCCAAAGCAGGCGATGTATTGTTTTTGACCAAACCGCTCGGCGTAGGCATTCTCACCACGGCACAGAAAAAAGGACTCGTGCAGCCTGCGCATTTTCAAAATGCAGTAAACGCCATGCTCACGCTCAACAGTGCAGGTGCAGTATTTGGTAACCTCGCTTATGTACACGCCATGACCGATGTAACCGGCTTTGGTTTGCTGGGCCATCTCGGCGAAATGGCCGATGGCAGCGGACTCAGCGCCGAAGTAAATTACCACGCACTGCCGCTGCTGCCCGAAATCGGACACTACATCGCCCAAAATTGTATTCCCGGCGGCACAAAACGAAACTGGGACAGCTACGGCGCAGGTATCGAAGGTGTAACCGACGAGAATCGTCCGGTACTCTGCGATCCGCAAACAAGCGGTGGCCTGCTGGTGGCAGTGGATGAAAATTTTGCAGAAGAATTTATCCGCGAAGCAAAAAAACTCAATCTTGATCTTAACCCTGTGGGCAAATTTACCGGGAGAAAAGATTACCGTATAAAAGTAAATTGAGGAGCGAAACAATTGCGCATTAAATAACCGGTAGTTCCGGCTTTACGCTGCAAGTGCTCGGAAGTTTCCTGCACAAACCGCATGCTGCATCCTGTGCGCTTTCCTCCCGCAATTTCTGCGGGAGCAATCCGGGCTATATAATCAATCCGCCTGCATTTCAAAATACCTCAGCGTGTAAATTATTCTCCGGGTACTTCACACACCGTATCACCCGCAATCACAAACACACGGTCATTCTCCTCCGGCGTAATTATTTCTTTCCCCGTAAACTCACCAAACGCAGGCAATACAAGCTGATGCGGCTGAAGGAGAAAACACGGAAGTGACACACGCTGGCGTGCCTTTCCACGCAACAAATAACCGGGGTGTACATGTCCTGCAATACGGAAGTAACCGCGTTTATCAGTTTCATTTTCCGGGTGATGACGGTAAACAAACGGAGGAGAATAAAATTCATCACCGCATAATTCAGTACCCGAAACCGGGTTGTTGCGCAGCAAGTGTAAATCGTGGTTACCTGTAATGAGGTGAACGGGAATGTGCATTTCGTTCATCCATTGCGTAAACATTTCCCACTCGGTGTTGATGTGGCTGTGAAAGAAATCGCCCAATACGGCAATGCTTTCTGCATCATACATCTCAGCCAGTGTTTGCAGGCGCTGCAGCGTTTGTGTATGCGCCGCATGCGGCACGGCAATACCTGCTTTGCGGAAGTGTGTGGCTTTCCCCAAATGGAGATCGGCCACCAGAAGTTGTTTTAGCGAAGGCCTGTACACCGCTCTCTCCGGCAACAGCAACAATTCTTCGCCGGCTGCAAAAATCGACACACTCATCGCGTGGCCTCCTTTTCAAGCTGTTTAATCATGCGCTGTACACGGTCTTCCAGTTTTTCCGTGCTCAGCTTCTCACGTATGCGTTCAACCATAATCGGAAATGCAAATGGCGATGGTTGCGTGGTGTAATTAACCACAAGCTCCTGATGTTCGAGGCGGTTTAACAGTTTGCGTAAACGTACTTCGTCGAGCTGTTCAAGAAGCACTTCTTCATACGCCTGCCTGAGCAGTAAATGATCGGGCTCGTGTTCACGAAACACCTCGAAAAACAGTTTCGACGAAGCCTGCAGGTGCCGCGTTTTCTTTTCATTGCCCGGATAGCCGCTGAATGTGAGTCCGGCAATTTGGGCAATACCTCTGAACCGGCGGCTGGCCATTTCCGATGCATTAAGGCCATGCTGTATATGCTCAATCAGGTTTTCGGACGAGAACAGCTCGCGGTTGATGTGTTTTTTCCAGTCCAGTTCGCTATCGGTGAGCAGTTCAAAACCATAATCGTTCATGGCAATTGAAAAGGTAAGCGGCTGTATGCGGCTCAGTCGCCAGGCCACCAGCGCGGCAAGGCCTTCGTTTACCTGCCGCCCGTCGAACGTATAAAAGAAAAGATGTTGTCCCTCCCGCGATACGCATACTTCTATTAAAAACTGATTTTGCGACGGAAGCAGCGAGAGTTCATTCTGCCGCTGGAATAAAGGCAGCAGCATTTTCAGTTCCTCATCTTCTGCTATACCCCGGTGTATCTGCGTCATTTTTTCACGCATCAGTTCCGAAAGCTGCGATGAGAGCGGCATGCGGCCGCCCATATATTGCGGCACAAGTGCTTTTTTAGCTTTTGATGCACGCACCAGTACTTTCATGTCTTTTATCATTACAAGCTCAAGCGTACGGCCCGAAAAGTAAAATGTATCGCCGGGTTTGAGCTGTGCAATAAAATATTCTTCCACCGAACCAATGTAGCCGCCGCTGATAAATTTCACCGTAAGCATGCCACTGCTCAGAATTGTACCAATGCTGAACCGATGCCGCCGCGCAATACGCTGATCAGCTACGTAGTAATTGCCATCATCGCCGCGCACCACTTTTGCATATTCGCTGTAGGCTTTCAGCGAAGGGCCGCCGCTTATGATGAATTCCATTACACGGTTCCACTCATCGTCGGTCATTTCGGCAAATGCATGTGTGGTGCGCACTTCGGCAAGAATCGAAGAAGCATTAAAACCGCTGCCCACGGCCAGCGTAACAAGGTATTGCGCCAGTACATCCCACGCACGCAATACGGGCACACGTGCTTCGATGCGCCCGCTTTGTGCAGCCGTGCGCAGCGCCGATGCTTCCATCAGTTCAAGTGCATGCGCGGGCAAAAACCAGATTTTACTTTCAGCGCCCGGCTGATGCCCGCTGCGGCCTGCCCGCTGTAAAAAGCGCGCCACTCCTTTAGGCCCGCCAATCTGTATCACCGTATCTACCGGCCTGAAATCCACACCCAGATCAAGGCTGGATGTACACACCACGGCTTTGAGAATGCCTGCGTGCAGGGCATCTTCCACCCAGTTGCGTATTTCGGTACTCAATGAACCGTGATGCAAGGCCAGCTGTCCGGCCAGTTGCGGCGCCACTTCCAGCAATTGCTGGTACCAGATTTCGGCCTGCGCACGCGTGTTGGTGAAAATGAGCGTGGTGCGCGAAGCCTCAATAACCGGTACCGCCTTTTGAAGCAGTTTTACGCCAAGATGCCCGGCCCAGGGGAAGTTGTCAATCTTGTCGGGAAGAATAGTAGTTACGGTTATCTTTTTCTGCTCACCGGCCTTTATCATTGCATGCCGGCTGCTGTCTTTTCCCAGCAAAACCGTTCTGGCTTCTTCCATATTCCCAATTGTGGCCGAAATTCCCCAGATGCGTATTTCCGGCCGCAATGCTTTCAGCCGCGACAAAGCAAGTTCTACCTGCGTGCCGCGTTTGTTGCCCAGCAGTTCATGCCATTCATCCACCACCACCGTTTCAAGCTGCTCAAACAGTTTTTCGTAGCCTTTTTGCGAAAGCAGAATATGCAGGCTTTCCGGTGTAATCACCAATCCCTGCGGCAATGCCTTTTTCTGCTTTTGCTTTTCGGCTGCCGAAGTATCGCCGGTGCGAATGGCCACCTGCCAGGGCAAATTGATTTCATCGCAGGCGGTTTGCATGGCTGTGCGTACATCACGGGCAAGCGAGCGTACAGGTGTAATCCACAAACAGCGCAGACCTGTGGCCTTTTTCTCACGCCGTTGTGCCGCTTCGCAAATTACCGGAAGCCACACTGCATACGTTTTCCCGCTGCCGGTTGGTGCATTCAGCAGGCCGCTTTGTCCGGCTGTATATGCCTCAAACACTTCACGCTGAAACGGAAATATTTTCCATTTCCGGCGTTTGAACCAGCCTTCGAAAATTTGTATGGCTGTTACCGCTTTCATTCGCCTGTGGGTTTATCGGCATACAGTTTCAACAGCGTGCGCAGCGTTTCAATACTATCGGCATCCTGCACGGCTTTGTCTTTTCGCCAGCGGCTGATACGCGGAAAACGAAGCGCCACACCCGAGCGGTGACGTGGTGAAGGGTTAATGCCTTCGAACGCCAGCTCAAATACCAGCTCTGCTTTCACACTTCGTACCGGACCAAATTTGTCAACCGTGTTGCGTTTTACAAAAGCATCCACTTCTTTTATTTCTTCGTCAGTAAGTCCTGAGTAGGCTTTCGCAAAAGGCACCAGTGTATCACCGTCGCGCACGGCAAATGTATAATCGGTATAAAGATTAGCCCGCCGTCCGTGACCGCGCTGTGCATAAATCAGCACCGCATCAACCGTAAACGGATCTACTTTCCATTTCCACCAGCTTCCGCGTTTGCGGCCTGTTTCGTAAACAGAATCAAGTCGTTTCAGCATCAGGCCTTCGCTGAACTGGTTGCGTGCATCATTGCGTAATACCGTTAATTCTTCCCAACTGTTAAATACTAATTGCGGTGATAATTTGAATACCGATTCGATGCCAGCTCGTTGTGCAAGTTGTTGCAGCAGCGTTCTTCTTTCCGAAAGAGGCTGCTGTCTGAGGTCGTAGCCTTCAACCTCCAGCAAATCATAGGCAAGAAAAACAATAGGAGCTTCTTTCAGAATTTTAGCGGTAATGTTTTTCCGGCCGTTCCGCTGCTGCATTACATGAAAGGGCAGGGGACGGTTGTCTTTCCACGGAATAATTTCGCCGTCGGCCACAGTGCCGTCGGGAAGTAATTCAAGCAGGGCTTTGAATTCCGGAAACATATCGGTAACCAGTTCTTCCCCGCGCGACCAAACAAACAATTCATTGCCGCGCCGCACAATTTGTCCGCGAATACCGTCCCATTTCCATTCGGCCTGCCAGGCTTGTGGAGCGCCCAATTCATCGAAAGGCACATCAAGCGCATAGGCAAGGCAAAACGGATAAGGCTGGGAGAGCCGGTCGGTATTGGAATCGTTGAGCAGAAGATTTTCAAACGTAGTTGTTTCCGGCTGCCAGTTACCCATGAGGCGGTGCGTAATTGCAGCCTCGCTCATTTGCAGCACACGTGCCAGTGCACGTACAACCAGTTGCTGCGCCACGCCAATGCGAAATCCGCCGGTGATGAGTTTATTGAAAACAAATTTTTCGTAGTAATCAAACTCGCGCCAGCAGCGGGTAATGAATTGTTTTTTGGTTTCATCGTCGGCGCTGCGCAGGCTGATGAGTTGCTGCATAAATTCCTCGAGGCCGATGTGTCCGGCCTCTGTGGTTTGCGGAATGAGCAGGGCTATCGTTTCGGCCATATCGCCGGCCACGTGGTAGCTTTCTTCGAAGAGCCACTGGTCGATACCGGCAGTTTCGGCAGCCCAGAGCCGCAGCAGCGAAGATTTAACAAGGCTTTTGGGTTTTCGGCCCGAGAGTAAAGCCACGGCACGAAGGCAATCTGCATGCGGAGCTTTGCCAAAGTAGGCTGCCAGCGCATCGGTTTTTTCGCTGGTTTTGTTGGTTTGGTCAAGGGCTTCGATGAGTACGGCAAACTGTTTCATTCGGGTTTCGTATCCGTGGTTACAGTTTCGGCCGCATCTGTTTCGGCCAGTTCGCCGGCGTATTCGGTTTTGGCTTCTTCGGCTTTGAGTCCTTTGCCTTGCAGCCAGCGCGCAAATACCGAGGTATAGCCGTGCGTGACAATTACGCGTTCGCACTGGCAGGCTTCTACTGCGGTGTTAAGCTGCGCCCAGTCGGCATGGTCGCTCAGCACGAAGCCTCTGTCGTAGGCCATGCGCCGGCGTGCGCCACGCAGCCCCATCCAGCCCGATGCGCCTGCGGTTGAGCAGGGCAGCAGTCTGTTCAGCCAGGCCTCATTGCCGCCCGAAGGCGGAGCAATAACCAGCGCGCCGCGAAGCTCAGCTTTACTTACCGAGGCCGTGAGTTGTCTGGGTGTACGCAAAGCAAGCCCGCCTTCACGCAGGGCTTCGTTCATACTGTGCACCGCACCATGTACGTAAATCGGACCAATGCTTTCGTCCACAGCCTGCATGATACGCTGGGCTTTGCCTAAGGCATAACCATAAATCAAAGCTGTTTTCCCATCGGCGGCACATTGCTGCCACCAGGCATTTATTTCGCGCACAATTTCGGCTTGCGGTTTCCAATGATAAAGTGGCAAACCAAAAGTTGATTCGCTGATAAACGTGTGGCAGCGCACCGGCTCAAACGGCGTGCTGATTCCGTCGGCACCAAGCTTGTAGTCGCCCGAAGCCACCCACACTTCGCCTTTGTATTCCACCCGTATCTGTGATGAGCCGGGAATATGGCCTGCCGGATGAAACGAAACTGTAACACCATTGATATGATGCGTTTCGTAGTATTCTGTGGCCTGCACCGAAATTCCGCTTCCCAGCCGCTGCTTCATTACCGGCACTGAAATATGATGGGCCAGATAATTTTTCATTCCCCAGCGTGAATGATCGGAATGTGCATGTGTGATAAGTGCATGCTCAACCGGCCGCCAGGGGTCGATGTAAAAACGGCCCGGCGCACAATAAATACCCAATGAGGTAAATTCAAGCAATCGCATACACCAGCATTCAACATGTTGAGCCCGCTTTTGTTTTTAGCTGCTCAAAAAACAAATGTAAGCGGACCCGATGGTGGATCGAATTATTTTCCTGAATCAGATCAATTTGGGTGCAAAATGCGAAAATGACTACTGGTTTTCGCGATTATCAAAAGGTATTTGAGACAATTATCCTGTCTGGTCTGTTTTCGTCGAACAAATCCTGAAATTGGTGGTGTTTTTAAGGTGGTTGGTCGTGCTTAAAAATAAATATGTCAAACAAATGAAAATCAGTGATTTTGAAGCTAGCTAAAGGCACTTAAAATCTTTTATTTTTAAGTGGGCAAAGTGCATCTGTTTTCGATTTGTATCGTATAAAGCCCAGATAAAACTCCAAACCCGGATTTGCTTAACGATTGTGAAGTATAAATTTACCTTACCCCTGCTGATTTTACTGCTTGCCACGGCCTTACCGCTGCGGGCTGAATTTTTTTATTGGACAGGTGATGACGGCAATTGGAACGATGTGACGAAATGGCGTGTTGGTAATGGGAACGAAGAAATGTATCGTGCAGCCACTCGTTTGCCTTCCGATACGGATGATGTATTTATTCTTCCCCATTCCGGCCGTGAAGTAACTATTGAAATTACGGGGGATGTGTTTTGCCGCCAATTGAATTTAGACTTCGAGGCTCCTCCTTATCCCGGAGCCAATCATACAATTCATTTAACGGGTAATGGCACCATTCATCTTAACTGGCTTATCGGCAGTGCAAAACTACGTGATGAATTTGCGGGGACTTGGCGATTTGAGAAAAGTGCTTTTTTCGGCCCGTCAAATATTGTTCTTGCCGGTAAAGTAATTTTCGATTGCAGCAGTCTGGTTATCCGAACGGATTTGTATGCTGCGGGAGGAGTTGAGTTCATACACACAACGGTGTCTGAAATTCCGGAGCAAGCAGGCTTTAAAATTGTTTCGCCCAAGATCAGCCAATCGGCCCGCACCGTGTTGCCTGCCAGCGTGCAACTGATTACCACCGGTCCGGTTCTTTCACCCCAAAATCATACCGTTACCACTACAGTAGTTCCAAACGCCTGTAACGGGCAGTGTCTTGCCACGGCAACGGCCAACGTTACCGGTGGTTCGGGAAATTTCTCTTACTTGTGGACGCCCGGTAACCAAACCACGGCAACGGCCACCGGTTTGTGTGCGGGCACATATCTTGTTGTTGTTACTGATCTTATCTTGGGCGATCAGGTACCGGCCTTTGCCATTGTAACTGATCCGCCGCCGTTAGTAATATTCTTTTCAAACACGGCGCCGCTTTGCAACGGACAATGCAACGGTTCCAGTTCAGCCACGGTAGCGGGCGGCACGCCCGGCTTTACATACAACTGGCTGCCGGGGAACCAGAACACACCTTCCATTTCCAACCAGTGTGCCGGCACGTACACGCTTACCGTTACCGATAATAACGGCTGCCAGATTACCCAGCTTTCCATTATTACGCAGCCTGCAGCACTCAATCCTAATGGCGTGCGCACCAATGTAACCTGCAATAACCTATGCAATGGCACAGCCACGGTAGCTCCTGCTGGCGGCACACTGCCTTACAGCTATTTATGGTCGCCGGGCGGACAAACAACACCAGCTATATCGGGGCTTTGTCCGGGCTCATATACCTGTGTGGTTACAGATGGTAATAATTGCACAAGCTCGTATGTGGCTGTAGTTACGCAACCGCAGCCGCTTCAGGCCGGTGCCACACACACCAATACATCCTGCTTTGGTGTGTGCGACGGTACAGCCACGGCTAACGTAACCGGCGGCACGGGGCCATATTCCTATCAGTGGCTGCCTGGCGGACAAACCACACCCGGCATAACCAACCTTTGTGCAGGCACCTACACCGTAAACATTACTGATGCCAACGGTTGCACGGCACAACAGCAGGTTACCATTACTGAGCCGCTTCAAATTGTATCCACACCCACAGCTGTAAACATTACCTGTTTTGGTTTGTGCAATGGCACTGCTTCGGCTAATGCGTCAGGTGGCTCACCGTCATATACCTATTCGTGGGCCCCCGCCGGGGGTAACGGACCGGTGGCAAGCGGATTGTGCCCCGGTTCATACACGGTAACTGTTACCGACCAGAATGGCTGCTTTACCACTGGCTCGGTAACCATTACACAACCTCAGCTGCTTGTGGCGCAGGCTACATCAACCAATGTAACCTGCAACAGCCTGTGCAACGGCACTGCCACTGCCGGTCAAACCGGCGGCACACCACCTTATTCCTATCTCTGGCAGCCGGGAAATATAACCACGCCTACAATTTCCAATCTCTGTCCCGGAAATTATACCCTCACTGTAACAGATGCCAATTCATGCACCGGAACCACCACGGTAGTGATTACCCAGCCGCAGCCGATTTCGGCTAACGTTACTGCGGTAAATGTAAACTGCAATACACTGTGTAATGGTTCCGCTTCATCCAACCCTACCGGCGGCACAGGGCCCTATACCTATCTCTGGCAACCAGGCGGGCAAACCACATCTTCTATTTCCAACCTTTGTGCAGGGGCCTACACGTTAACAGTTACGGATGCGCAGGGTTGCATACGTACTCAAACCGTGAGCATTACCCAACCTAATCCGCT
The DNA here is from genome assembly GCA_020402865.1 of Bacteroidota bacterium. Classification (NCBI taxonomy): domain Bacteria; kingdom Pseudomonadati; phylum Bacteroidota; species Bacteroidota bacterium. The sequence continues at coordinate 104,196 of JADBYT010000001.1, forward strand.
TACGATCTCGGTAAATACCACACAACTTCTTTGCAATAGTAACTGTAATGCAACCGCAGCGGTTACGGTTTCTGGCGGTACGCCGGGATATACCTATCTCTGGGCGCCAGGCGGACAAACCACACCTTCAGTGTCTAACCTTTGTGCAGGATCTTACACGGTAACTGTAACAGATGCGAATAACTGTGTGGCCAACAATATTGTAATTATTTCACAACCGCCACCCTACCAGATCAGTGCTTCGGTAAATAATGTGCTTTGTTTCGGACAGTGCAATGGTTCGGCGGCATTGAATGTGTCTGGTTCAACAGGTCCTTACACTTATCTCTGGGCGCCGGGCGGACAAACCACATCAGCTGTTACTGGTTTATGTGCCGGGTCTTATAGTGTTACGGTTACTGATGCCAATGGCTGTGACAGCACGATTGTAGTAGTTGTCAATCAGCCGCTGCCTATTTCGCCAAACGTAACACGTACAAATGCAAGCTGCTCGGGTGTTTGCGATGGCACGGCAACAGCTAATCCGGGCGGAGGGACTTTCCCCTATACCTATCTCTGGCAGCCAGGGGCATTTACCACATCTTCAATAAGCGGCCTATGTGCCGGTTCGTATTCGCTTACGGTAACGGACGCAAACGGGTGTTCAACCAATGCTACGGTAACCATTACGCAACCTCAGCCTTTGCTTGCCACCGTTTCTGCCACTACAGCGAGTTGTGGTTTGTGTGATGGTTCGGCTACGGTAAACGTAACCGGCGGTACACAACCATACAGCTACAGCTGGTCGCCCACGGGCGGCACAAACCCAACGGCCACTAACTTATGCCGTGGCAACTACACCTGTACAATTACCGATGCAAACGGTTGTGTAACCACGGTATCTGTTACGGTTAATCAGCTGGTGAATATTGTGGTGAGCAGTGTAGGAAATACTCCCAGCTGCTACAACGTGTGCGATGGTATTGCCAGTGCCAATGCCAACGGCGGTGTAGGTCCTTATACCTATGTATGGTCGCCGGGTAATGTGGTTTCGCAAAACGTTACCGGACTTTGTGCCGGAACCTACACTGTAACAGCTACCGACTTTAACGGGTGTTTCAATTCCTCAACAATCACGTTTACCAATCCGCCTCAGTTGCAGGCACAGGTTACATTTGCCAATGCCACCTGCTTTAATGCGTGCGATGGTACGGCTTCGGTTACTGTAAATGGTGGCACGGGATCGTACAGCTATCTCTGGCAGCCGGGCGGGCAAACTACATCTTCGGTGTCGGGTTTATGTGCCGGTTCATACAGCGTAACGGTAACTGATGGTAATGGCTGTGATACCACAATGCTGATAAACGTTTCCCAGCAGCCGGCAATTACGGCATCACCATCCGTAACACCGGCCAACTGTACGCTTTGTGATGGAGCCATCAGTACTTCGGCTTCGGGCGGCTCACCGGGTTATACTTATTTGTGGGCACCGGGCGGACAAACCACTTCGGGCATTTCAAACCTTTGTCCCGGCATTTACACCGTAACCATTACCGATGCGCAGGGCTGTTCGCAACAGGAAATTATTCCGGTAAGTAATACCAGCGGGCCTTCTGTTACTGCTACAACCACTTCTGTAACCTGTAATGCGGCCTGTAATGGTACTGCCACAGCTGCTGTGTCGGGCGGCATACCTCCTTTTACCTACGACTGGTTTCCGGGCAGCCCTTCGGGCGACGGTACACCCAACGTAACCGGACTTTGCGCGGGTACTTACACCGTACAGGTAACTGATGGTTTGGGTTGTATTACCTTTTTACCTGTTGTCATTACACAACCTGCTGCGCTTACTGCACCGCCCATAATTACCAATGTATCATGCAATGGTTTGTGCGATGGTTCAATTTCAGTGGCTGCCGCCGGAGGCACATCGCCTTACACTTTTGCGTGGAGCACGGGCGGCATTACATCTGCTATAAATGGGTTGTGCGCAGGAACATATACGCTTACACTTACTGACGCCAATGGTTGTACGCAGGTGCTTACCTATGTAATTACGCAGCCTGCGGTACTTGCTTCAGGTGTAAGCGGCACTGATGTAGTGTGCTACGGTCAGTGTAACGGTACGGCCAGTGCAAACGTAAGCGGCGGTACAGGCCCGTATTCTTATTTGTGGTCGAACGGACAAATTGTTTCCGCTATCGGGAATTTGTGCCCGGCCACTTATTCGGTAACCATTACCGATGCCAACGGATGTACGGTAACCGGCAATGCACTTATCAACGAACCCGATTCATTGATAAGTACGATTACGGTTACGGATGAACTTTGTCCGGGTCAGTGCAACGGTTCTGCTGCGGCAACGCCAACGGGTGGTGTGGCGGGCTACACTTTCCTCTGGGCACCGGGCGGACAAACCACTTCAGCAGTGAGCGGACTTTGTGCCGGTGCGTACAGTCTCACTACTTCCGATGCCAATGGTTGTGCAGTGGTGCAGTCGGTTACAATCTCATCGCCGCCATCTCTTGTGCTGAGCACCACAGGTAGCACAGTGCCCTGCTTTGGCGATTGCAACGGCACAGTAAACGTAAATGCAAGCGGCGGAACTCCTTCTTACAGTTACAACTGGATGCCTGGCAACCTCACAACGCCCGCTGCTTCTAACCTTTGTGCCGGTACATACACCGTTACCATCACTGATATCAATGGCTGCCAGTCTAACGCCACGGCTGTTGTGGCACAGCCCGCATTGCTTCAGGCCAATACTTCGTTTGTAAGTCCGTCGTGCAATGGTTCGTGCAACGGTTCGGCCACAGCTTCACCCATTGGTGGCAGTGGCAGCTATACCTATCTCTGGGCGCCGGGCGGACAAACCACACCAACCATAACTGGACTTTGTGCCGGTACTTACACCGTTACCGTACGCGATGCCAATGGTTGTCAGGATGTGCAAACCGTAAACGTGTTGCCGGTTGGGCCCATTGTGCTTGCTGTGGCCAGTGCGCCCGCATCGTGCGGACTTTGCAACGGAACAATTTCAATTTCGCCTTCAGGTGGTAACTCACCATACTCGTATGCATGGTCGGGCGGATTGCCAGCGGTGGCTTCGCAAACCAACCTCTGTGCTGGCATTTACTCTGTTGTAGTTACTGATGCTGCCGGCTGTACACAAAGTTTCACCTTAACGCTCAACAACTCCAACGGCCCCACCGGCGAAACTGTTTCCACCAGCGATGTAAGCTGCCCCGGAAGCTGCGATGGCAGTGCCACAGTGGTGCCCATTGGCGGCACATCGCCTTACACCTATCTCTGGAATCCCGGCGGACAAACTGTAAACTCACTCACGGGGATGTGTGCAGGCAATTACTTCCTGCAGGTTACGGATGCCAATGGCTGCATTCGTTTCTCGCCCGTTACCATTAATTCGCCTCAACCCATTGCAGCCAATCCATTTGTGGTAAACACTACCTGCACCGGAATTTGCGACGGAGCCATTACACTCAACACAACTGGCGGAAATGGCGGTTTCAGCTATTCTTGGGCACCTAACGGGCAAACCACTTCTGCCATTTCAAGCATTTGTGCAGGTACATACACCGTGACCATTACCGATGCCAACGGCTGTCAGGAAGTAGAGGCTATTGCCGTGAGTCCGTATAATGTGCTGGTGGCGGCCATAAGCAGCACACCACCGCAATGTTTTAACGATTGCAATGCTTCTTCGAGTGTGAATGTAACAGTGGGTACTGCGCCGTTTACGTATCAATGGACAGATCCGCTGGGACAATCATCGCAAACGGCAACCGGCTTGTGTGCGGGTACATACAGTGTTACTGTGATTGATGATGATGGCTGCAATACGGTGTTACCTGTTACTATTTCCAATCCTCCGGCCATTCAGCTTAATCCGCTGGTGGTGCAGCCTTCGTGCGGAGTTTGCAACGGAAGTGTGAGTGCTGCTCCCACAGGAGGTAATGCACCTTATACGTATTTATGGAGTAACGGCGCAACTACATCAAGCATATCAGGTTTGTGTCCGGGTGTGTATTCGGTACAGGTTACCGATGCTGCCGGTTGCAGCGATGTATTTACACTCAACATCAGCAACAGCAGCGGGCCAACGGCTTCCAATGGTGTAGTTACTGATGCGTCGTGCGCCAATACCTGCGACGGATCAATTGCTGTTGCGCCTTCCGGTGGGCTTGCACCTTACAGCTATTTCTGGATACCGGGTGCGCAAACCACATCTTCGGTAAATAATCTTTGCGCAGGAATTTATGCGGTTGAAATTACCGATGCGGCAGGTTGTGTGTTTATTGATTCATTTACCGTATCCTCACCCAATCCCATTGTCCTTAATCCAATTATTACCAATACCGACTGCGGTTTCTGCAACGGCAATATCAACCTGAATGTATCGGGCGGCAATGGTCCGCTTACATTCAGCTGGGCACCCGGCGGACAAACCACACCCATTGTCAACGGTCTTTGCGCCGGGCTTTACACGGTTACCGTAACAGACAGCACAGGCTGCACTGAAGTACGTGTAATTCCGGTAAGCAATTTCAACGCACAGGTTACAATTACCACAAGCAGCACCGGCATTTCCTGCTTCGGCGATTGCAATGCCACTGCGCAGGCCACAGCTGCCGGGCCCAATGGTCCGTTTACGTATTTGTGGAGCAACGCAAGTACAAGCAGTTCGTTAACCGGACTTTGTGCAGGTACTTATCTGGTACAGGCTACTGATGCAACGGGTTGCGTAAGCACTGCACAGGTGAATATTGCCAATGTGCCGCAACTTGTGGTTTCGCAGCCGGTATCAACTGATGCGTTGTGTGCGGGTGTGTGCAATGGCACCATTACGGCCATTGCCTCGGGCGGAACATTGCCTTACACGTATGTGTGGAGCAACAGCCAGATAAGTGCCACTGCCACTGGTCTTTGCGCAGGTACTTATTCGGTAGTGATTACTGATGCAAATGGTTGCACGTTATCGCTTTCCGACTCGGTGGCTGAGCCGCCTTCGTTGCTGGCGGCTTTGCCGGTGGTGGTTGATGCCAGCTGTAATACCACGCCCGATGGTGCGGTAAATATCACTATAAGCGGGGGTAATACACCTTATACGTATTCATGGAACGGCCCCGGCGGATTTACCTCCACCAGCGAAGATTTAACCGGTGTGCTGCCCGGCACCTACACCGTAACGGCTACGGATGCCAATGGCTGCACACTTTCTGATACCGTAGTGGTAAACGCAACTATTGTGGTGCTTGCTGTGGCCGAAAGTGATACAACCTTGTGTTTCCCCGGCATTGCCACACTTACAGCTACAGGCAGCAGTAACGCTACAGCTTATACCTGGTTTGAACTGCCCGGTATGACAGTGGCTGGCAATGATGATAGTTTGTTTGTGAACAATACGCCGGGCTCATACACCTATGTGTTGCTTGCTGCCAACGGAGCCTGCACGCATACAGATACCGTAATGGTAAATGTGATTGCCCCGCCGCTTGCCAATGCAGGTCCCGATATTTCCATTGCCACCGGCGGAAGTGCTACAATTGGCGGATCGCCGGCCGGGCCGCCTTCGGCTACATTTGTGTGGTCGCCGGCGGCTGATCTTACAAACGCCAATGCCGCCAATCCGGTAGCAGATCCGAATGCCACAACAACTTATGTACTTGTGGTCACAGACACCAACGGTTGCACCGCCAGCGATACAATGGAGCTGATTGTGCTTCCGGCCATTTCATTCCCCAACGGTTTCACACCCAACGGCGATGGTATAAATGATGTGTGGCAGATTGACAACATTACACCGTTTGAAAACTGCGAAGTAGAAGTATATAACCGCTGGGGCGAACTGCTGTTCCGCTCGGTAGGTTACAACACACCGTGGGATGGCCGCTACAACGGCGAGGCACTTCCGGTGGGCACCTACTATTACGTAATTGATCTCAACGATCCGTTGTTCCCCGAACCTTATACGGGTCCGGTAACCATTATGCGATAAGGCCATGAAAAAAACTACGCTGCATATCTTTTCTGCTTTGCTGCTGTTTGCTTCGCCGCTGGCCGCGCAGCAGTTGCCGCATTACAGCCAGTATGTACTCAATGAGTATGTGCTTAATCCGGCTGCGGGCGGACGAAATCCTTATTTCACCGGCCTTTCCTCCAACCGCTACCAATGGGGTGGTATTACTGATGCGCCACGCACGTACATACTCAGTTTAAACGGTCCGCTCAAATACCGCAACATGGGTGTGGGCGGCCAATTGTTTACCGATAATGTAGGCCCCACACGCCGTACCGGTTTTTATCTTTCGTATTCCTACCACGCACCGCTTACGCAAAAACTCAAACTCTCGTTTGGCTTGCAGGCCGGCATTCTGCAGTTTATGATCGACGGGCATAAAATTCAGCTTCACGATCCCGGCGACAATGTGCTCATCAACGGCCTGCAAACAGTGCTCACACCCGATTTCAGCGGCGGCATCATGCTGCACAATGATAAATTCTGGGTGGGTGCTTCGGCCATGCAGCTGCAGCAAAACAAACTGAAGTTTTTCGACTATATGTCGAATACGACCAGCGTAATGAGCAGGCATTATTTTGCTATGGCCGGCTACCGCCAACGTGTGGGTGATGATTTTGTGGTGGAACCATCGGTGCTGGTGAAGTATGTGGCGCCGGTGCCTGTACAGTTTGATGCCGGTGTGCGGGTGATTTACAAGCGGAAAGTTTGGCTGGGTGCAGCGTATCGTCACCTTGATGCGGTTACAGCCAACTTCGGTTTCTGGTACCGTGAAAATCTGATGCTGAGTTATGCGTATGATTTTACAACAACTAATTTGCGTAATTACAGCACCGGTACGCACGAGCTTATGATCGGGATCCGGTTTAACCGGAAGGGGATGGGGAAGGAGTGAGGTTGCGTGGTGAGGGTGTTGATTTCGGGTAGTATTTGAATCTGATTTTTTGAAACACCAAGCGGTATTTATTCCAGCCGCGATTGCTCCCGCAGAAATTGCGGGGGAAAAGCCCGGACCTGAGTGCATGCAATTTTTTTTGTGAAGTTTGGGGAGGACTTGCAGCGTAAAGCGCGTACAGGTGGTGTGATATTGAGCCATTTTGTTCGCTCCTGAACTATTGATTTGTGGAATGAGGTGATTGTGGGGAGCAACTTGATTTCTGTAACGGTGTGAGGTGTTGCATTGTGTGCTGATGGCTCAGGCTAGTTATTTGGAACATTGTAAGCAGCATCTTTGGTTGAACAAGTCTGGAGACTTGTTTAAGTTCAGCAGAAAGTTTGTCGCCTTTGGCGACTAAAACTTTCCGCAGCGTTGGTTCAGCAGGAAGTTTGTTGCCTTTGGCGGCTGAAACCTTCCGCAGCATTGTGGCTTTGCCGTAAGGTCAAATCACATCCGTACCGTTTCGCCTACATCGGGCGCAAGCAGGCGGCCATTCAAACGTCCTTCTTTTTCATGTGCCTGCATTATGCGCAGCGGCTCGCCGAGGGGTTCGTCGGAGAGGTCGTAGGTGCCGAAGTGCATGGGGATGAAATGCTGTGCGCCGAGGTCGTGGAAGCCTTGCAGGGCTTCGTTGGGGCCGATGTGGGCGCTTTGCATCATGTATTGCGGCTTGTAGGCGCCTACGGGGATGAAGGCGTGTGAGATGTTTGGAAACAGTGTGCCTGTTTCGCGGAAGTGTGCGGCCATGGCGGTGTCGCCGGCGAAATATACGGTACGCGCTTGGGTGCGAATGATGAAACTGCCCCAGAGCGTGCGGTTTGTATCGTTGAGCCAGCGCCGGTTCCAGTGCTTGGCCGGCATGAAAATTACTTCGGGGCCATTGCCGCCGATTGCAGGATACTGCTGATACCACGCGGCTTCCACAATGTGTTTTGCGCCCAGCTTTTGCAGCAGCTTCGCGGTATGCATGGGCACATAATACACCGCCTGCGGGTTTGCGGCAATGATGCGTTTCATGCTGTTTTCGTCGAGATGATCGCGGTGCGCGTGCGAGAGGAGCACGGCATCGAGCCCGGTAATGCTTTCGGGCGCAAAAGGCGATGGTACCAAACGCTTTAGTCCGGTGGAGCTGAGCAAACACGGATCCGTAAGCATGAGTTTGCCATGCACGCGCAGCAGAAACGCCGAGTGCCCCAGCCAGTTAAAGGCGTCATGCGGCTCGGTAAAAATGCGGCGGTCGCTGCGTACAGCGAGCCTGAATGTATCCGTCTTTTTCTCGGCGCGCTGCGGATTGGCCGAAAACATCCATTTCATTACCGTTTTAAACCCAACCGGCATTTCGTTTTCCATGCCGGTGTAGCGTCCGTTAATCATCCGGTTGCCACGCACATCGTGGCGTACGAAAGGAAGATCGGGGTTGTGGTGCCAGGTTTCGGCCATGATCAGGTAGTAATGAGTTGCTGTATGTTGTGCTGATAGCGCTCGCCGCGCCGTTCGGCAAAGATATCAAGAGTGAGCATGAGTGTGCCCTGCATGAGCAACCCAAGCGCCAGCCCCTGCCAGAAATTTGCTGCACGAAATACAAGCAGAGCCACGCCGCTCAGCACAAACGCAATTTCAACCCATTTGTAAATTGTGAAATTACGCATCACCACAATCATACGTGCTGTTTCGGCTGTTGCAAATCCTGCCGCATCGGTTGCGAATTGTGCATCAAGCGCAGCCACCTGCTGCCCGGTGCGGAAAAACACGGTTGCGCCTACCACCATCTGTATCAGGCCCACCAGCAAAACCGGTATGGCCATTCCGGCATAAAACTTTTCTTTCGATACAAAGAATGCCCAGCAGGCAAAGGCCAGCGCAAACACACCGGCAGCCAGAAACAAAAGTGCCTCTGCTTTCTCGGCACGGAAATAATTGTGCATTGATTCTGTCATCACATCCGGTATTGAATTAACCTTTAAATCCTTTTTCCACAATAGCACGCACCAGGCTTCTGTACCAGCTCAGCGGTACGGTGCGGCGTAAAATAAGTATGGCTTTGGCCTGCATGCCTGCCGGATAGCGGAGTTTAAAGCTGGATGAGGAAGCCGCTTTGAAAATTGTTTTCGCCACTACTTCGGGGCCCGGTGCGTTTGCGCCTGCGGCCTGTGAGTTTTTAAACGTTATCGCCTGGTAGTTGTCGTAAGCGGTTAATCCTTCTTTCGAAAACAAGTCCTGCGAACGGTCGTAGAAATCGGTTTTGATGGCGCCGGGCTCTACGTTTTTTACTTTAATATTAAACGGCCGCAGTTCAAACGCCAGTGCTTCGGCCCAGCCTTCAACCGCCCATTTGGTGCCGTGATATACACTGTAAATGGGAAAGGTAATAATGCCGCCCATTGAGGTTACGTTCACAATCGTGCCGTTCTTCTTTGCGCGGAAGTGGGGCAAAATGGCGCGTGTTACATTCATTACACCAAACACATTGGTATCAAACTGCCGCTGAATCTGCTGCGGTGTGGCCGCTTCGAAAATACCGATGGCACCGTAGCCGGCATTATTCACCAGTACATCAATACCGCCAAAATCGGTAATGGTGGCCTTGATGGCCTGTGTAATACTGTTTTCGTCAGTTACATCAAGCGCGTAGAGTTTTACATTGGGCAGCTGCTGCAGTTCGGTTTCTTTTGCAGGTGTGCGCATGGTGGCGGCTACGTTCCAGCCGCGATCGCTGAAATACTTTACTGTAGCGCGGCCTATGCCTGATGAAGTGCCGGTAATAAGAACGGTTTTTTTCATGGTGTTGGTTTTTGCCGAACGAACATTCGGTTCACATTTAAATTTTTAATCAATTTTTACCCCGTCCCAAGTAGTTTGAACTGCTTGTTTAAGGCGGGTCGGGTTCATTTTATACTGACCGCTGAGGTGAAGTTTTACGCAGGTGGTAATGTTGCCGTAAATCAGCCCCACCAGCAATTCAGGATCCATATTACGCAGGATGCCGTGTTTTACACCTTGAGCAATGAATGCCACTACGGGGGCGTAGAAATGTTCATTTTCCTCGCGGGTGTGGGTGGCGATATAGGGCGAATTGGCGTACTGTTCGAGAAACAGAAATCCGTCGGGATTGCTTACGAAATGCTTGTAAAGATTCATCCAGAAACGGAAAAACCGTTCGCGGTAATTGTCGCCCGGTTTATCGCCTTTGAGCAGGGCGCGGCCCATGTGTTCTTTTTGCTGTGCATACAACGCGGCAATAATTGCTTCCTTACTTACAAAGTGATGATAGATTGTGCCTGTGCCCACGCCGGCTTCTTTGGCCACCTGCGACATGGGCGCATTGTGAAAGCCGTTGTTGCGGATGAGGCGCAGCGTGGCATTAAGTATGGCCAGTTTTTTTTCGGTATCGGAAGTAATGCGTGTCATCTGAAATACAAAAACAGAACAGTTATTCGGTCGCAAAAATAGCCCGGTTTATTTTATAAGAGCAAAAATATTTGCTCGTTTATTGGCTAAATATTTGATATACAGAAAAATAAAAACAGAATGATTGTTCGGTTTTGTAGCATGTGGGATAATTAGTGAAGAAAGAAGTGAGAAATGCCGGAAATTACGGGCAGCAAAACATTTTGCTAAATTTGCGCATGATGAATCGACCCATACGCGTGCTTGTAGCTAAGGTAGGGCTCGACGGCCATGACCGGGGAGCTAAGGTAATTGCGTCGTTCCTGCGCGATGCGGGGATGGAAGTAATTTACACCGGGTTGCGGCAAACACCCGAAATGGTGGTGAATGCGGCGTTGCAGGAAGATGTGGATGCCATTGGGGTGAGCATTCTTTCGGGTGCGCACATGACGGTTTTCCCGAAAATACAGACGTTAATGAAGGAGAAGGGGCTTAATGATGTGCTGCTTACCGGCGGCGGCATTATTCCCGATGCCGATATGAAAAAGCTGAATGAAATGGGTGTGGGCCGTTTGTTTCCGCCCGGCACCGATACCAAAACCATAGTGGATTATATTACCGGCTACGTGCAGGAGCACCGCCGTTTCTGATTTTCCGCGAAAGCGGCACGATTTTTCCATAGCTTACTGGCATGATCAGCCGCATATCCCTTTTGTTTTCCGTTTTTCTGCCGGTGCTGTTTGCCTCTTGCGACGGCGACGTGCGTTTTACTACCGAGCAGCCGCAGGGCGTGGCGGCTCTGCCCGAGGTTCCGGCCGTGCTGCGTGGCGTGTGGGCCAGCGGCTCCGATACCCTTACCATTGCCCCCCGCCGGCTGAGCTTGGCCCGTAGTTCGCGCCGCACTGTGCCGCTGGCCGATACAAGCCGCATGGGAATTAGCCGCAATACAGCCGGCAAATACGTGTTCCGCGCCGGCGACTTCCGCTCAGTTGAGCGCGTAAGCGGTGATTCCATGATCATTGTTTCGCGCACGGTAAACCATTACCAGCTTGGCCGCGATACCACCCTTAAAGCCTGGAACGCAAGCTGGTGGCTCAGTACACGCGCCGATTCGGCCACCTGGAAAGTCATGCAGATTTCGGTACGCAAGAAACAACTCATAATTGCCGTGCCCAGCCTCAACCGCGAAGAAAAACGAGCCATTGCCCAGCGTATGGCTAATTCGGGGCGTGATACGGATAATTCTGGCACTTTTTCGCAAATCACCCCCTTTAGCCGCAATAAACCCGACGATAACTATTTTATTGTGGCGGCCACCCCGGCACAGCTTAAACAACTTCAGCAAAAGGGACTTTTCAGGCCCGTGGCTACTTTTGTGAAAATAAAATAAGGGGCTGCCCGAAATTTTTTTACTGCATTTACACCGATTTAGACGTAAGTTCAAATCAGGGCAAATGACTTGCTTTCAGATCGGTGCATAAAAGACCGCTTCTGACTTTAAGGTATAATCCGTAACTTAAAAATAACGCGATTGCTTGCAGATGTGAATTAAATCTCTATATATTTGCTATGAATTTAGAAACACAGTTACGTCTGTCAGGCAAAACAGCGTAATCAAAATATCCAAGATTTCAACATGAGACCTGTTGTGTCCGCAGCCCGAATTACTTACATGTGCGCCAGCATGTGTATGTGTCGTTGCATCCGCATCGAACCGGGAACACCTGCGTCATAACTAAGTTGATTGTTGGTGTGTTGAGCGAAGCCCTCCCGGTAAAACCGGAGGGCTTTTTTTATTTCATACCACTTCATTCCGATCTGATTTTTAAACCCAAGCCAACAAACAGAATATACAGATGAGACCCGATTTGCGATCAGCCATTCACTCAAACCACCAGCTACCCGCCTGCCGAATGCGCGGATGTTGTAAAACGTAATTCCATTGCTTGGGCCGAAGCTCAAAGGCCGGCAATTCGTTCATAATTGTTCAACACACCACCCGGCGGCGGCCGGCGTGAAAATCAAATCAGAAACAAAGGCTGCACCGCCGGGCAGTTACCGATTTTATGAGTAACGAAAAACTCTCAGTAGCCCTTTTCGGGTTCGGATGCGTGGGGCAGGGGCTCTACGATGTGTTAAACCATTCAGAAGTATTTCAGGCTGATATTGCCCGTATTTGTGTGAAGGATCCGGCAAAGGAACGCCGGGTAAACAGTTCGCTGATTACCTTTAATAAAGAAGATATTCTGGGCCGCAACGATATTGACGTGGTGGTGGAAATGATTACCGATACCGATGAGGCCTACCGCATAGTAAGCAGGGCTTTAAGTAATGGTGTAAATGTGGTAAGTGCCAGCAAAAAAATGCTTGCTACCTATTTCAGCGAACTGCATCGTTTGCAGGAGGCGCATGGTACGGCGCTCATATACGAAGGATCGGCCGGAGGAAGTATTCCTATTATCCGCACACTCGAAGAGTATTACGATAATGAATTGCTGAGCAGCATACGCGGCATCCTCAACGGCACCACCAACTACATCCTCACGCGAATGGAACTTGAAGGCCGCGATTATGCGGATGTGCTCCGTGATGCCCAGCAAAGCGGTTTTGCCGAAGCGGATCCCTGGTCGGATGTGGCCGGATACGATACAATGTATAAAACACTGCTGCTGAGTATTCATGCCTTTGGTATTGTGCTTAAGCCCGAACAGATTCTTAATCTGGGCATCCAGCACATCAGCTTTGCCGATATCCGCTACGCCCGTGAAAAAGGGCTGCGCATACGTCTCATTGGCTATGCCGCAAAAGCAGGCGATAAATTCAGAGTTTACGTATTGCCGCATTTTGTAAAAGCCGATGATGAACTGTATAAAGTGCAATACGAATACAACGGCATTGAGGTAGAAGGCGCATACTCGTGCAAACAAACATTTACCGGTAAAGGCGCCGGAAGCCATCCCACCGGAAGCGCAGTACTGTCTGATATTTCGGCACTTACCTATAATTATAAGTATGCCTATAAAAAGCTCAACAAACTTCGACGGCTCAAAGAAGAACAGGGGCAAACCGGGAACGATGAAACGTTACTCGACAAAGACTTTACCCTCAAACTCTACATTCGCTATCAGTCGAAAGACGAACTCGCAGGGCTTGATATACGCCGCGTGGAAGAAGAGTATAAGTCGGCCGATGTAAATTTCATTATTGCTGAAGTGGGTTTTCAATCGCTTTATACTTTGCGTGATAACAAGGCTCAAAAACTCTTTATCTGTGTGCTGGCGTAGGTCGGTTGGATAAGATGTTTCAACAGGTGTTTTGGGGCGTTGGTCTATTATCCGAAACTTCTGGGTGCGTATCATCGTTTTCTACCATATCTTGCATAGAAAACGCGTTTGTTTTTCCATCCCATGTCGGGGAAAACAATTGCGTGAAAACAATTGCATGAAACCGTGTTTATGTAATCATGTGCAATTGAAAACAGAAATACAGACCCATGAAAACCCAACCTGATTTCGATGTACTGACATCGCGCCTGGCTGATGCCAGCGGTGCACTCGGTGAGCTGAAAGCTGCTTCTGACGCGCTCGAAAACCTGACCCGTGAATTGCGTGACAACCAGCGTTTGCTGGAGCAGATTTTAACGCATATTCCGGCACTGGTAATGATGATTGATCCGGCAAACCGAAGCCTGAAGTGGGCAAACCCGCAAATGGAATCATTGCTTGGCTGGACGGCTGAGGAAGCGATTGAACGTGGCGGTGCATTTTTTGATGCCGTGCTCGAAAGCGAGGAACAAAACCGTATTGCTGATGCAGCCAATGCACTTGCCGATGAAAATCAGCATGTGTTTCAGCAGATTTGCCGCATGACCAACCGTTTTGGCGATACACTCCGGTTCAACAGCCGTTTCAGTGTGTTTGAACGTCATGCCAACGGTATGCCCAAACTGCTGCTTTGCGTGGCGCTTGATATTACGCAGCAAACCGAAACGGAAAACGAACTCAAGGCGCTGCTGCGCAACATGAGTTCGCCCGAAGACGATGCCCGCGTGCGCAGCATCACCCGCCGCGAACTGGAAGTGCTTCAGCTCATTGCCCAGCAATACAGCACCAAGCAAATTGCCGATGCACTGCACATCAGCATTCCCACCGTGGAAACACACCGCCGCAATCTGCTGCGCAAAATCAACGTGAAAAACACAGCCGGTCTTATCCGCTTTGCAGTGGAACAGCGGCTCATCGGTTAACTTACCCCGATTGCTAAACGCCCCGGCAGCATTGCAGCCGGGGCGTTTTCTTTTTGCGGCCTGACCGTTTCGCCGGCTGGTTTTGTACACCAACAACCAGCTGCACGAAATTTACCTTACGGTGAAAGAAGTAGCGGTAAAAGCAGACAGCAAAGGCAAGGAAACGGAAGCTGAAAAAGACGAGGTAAAAGAAGTGATGATTCCACGTCAGCTGTATGATTTACTGGTATCCCGGTTCGGGTAAAGGCCGCATTAAAGCGTGGCGGTGCGTGCGAAACAATGCGTACATTTGCCCTTAGTTTATGCCGAATATCAACGACATCAAATCGCCGGTTGCTGCCGAAATGGAAATTTTCGAGCAGAAGTTCCGGCAGTCGATGAAAAGTTCGGTGCCGCTGCTCGATAAGATTACCCAGTACATCGTAAAACGCAAGGGCAAACAAATCAGACCCATGTTTGTGTTTCTGGCGGCCAAGCTTTGCGGAGAGATCAACGACTCTACGTATCGTGCAGCGGCGCTTATTGAACTGCTGCACACGGCCACACTGGTACATGATGATGTAGTGGATGACTCGAACATGCGGCGCGGCTTTTTCTCTGTAAACGCACTCTGGAAAAACAAAATAGCCGTGCTCGTGGGCGATTATCTCCTCTCGCGCGGCTTGTTGCTTTCCATTGATCACAACGACTTCAGACTGCTGCACATTGTATCCAACGCCGTGCGTGAAATGAGCGAGGGCGAACTGCTGCAGATTGAAAAGGCACGCCGCCTGGATATTGCCGAGCCGGTTTACTTCGAAATCATTCGCCAGAAAACAGCTTCACTCATTGCCTCCTGTTGCGCCTGCGGAGCTGCCAGTGTAACCGACAACGAGGCCGTGCAGAAACAAATGCAGGAGTTTGGTGAGCTCACCGGCATTGCTTTCCAGATTAAAGACGATTTGTTTGACTATGGCGATCCCGCCGAACAAGGGCAGATTGGAAAACCCACCGGCATCGACATTAAAGAGAAAAAAATGACCCTGCCGCTCATTTTTGCACTCCACAATGCCACCGCACCTGAGCGCCGCCGCATTATCAACATCATAAAAAACCACAACGAAGATCCCCGCAAAGTGGAAGACGTAGTGGCCTTTGTACACAAAAGCGGCGGCATACAATACGCTACCGAAAAAATGTACGATTACCGCCGCCGCGCACTCGATATTCTCAACACTTTCCCCGACGGCCCTGCCCGCAAGGCCCTCAACGACCTGCTCATCTTTACCACTGAGCGCCGTAAGTAACCGCCACTTATCAATACGCTTCCGCCGCGCGCAAACATACCCGCATCAATCACTGCACATTGCGTATTTTTGAATCCGATACTTTTTCCCAATGAAATACGCTGCACACACCTTTATCGCTTTTACCTGCCTCCTGCTGGCCGCCTGCTCCGGCAAACCGGCCCCAATAACAAACGCCGATACAACTACCCAACCCGGACAGACCCGCGGTTTGAGCGTTAGCCCCGTTTCGGCTCCCGTTACAAAAAAAGTATCCGACTCCATTTTCAACGGCGATTATATTGAACGCTACGAAAGCGGCATCATCTTTAAACGCGGCTACATTCAGGGCGGGCAGGCACAAGGTACCTGGCTCACCTTCCATCCGAACGGAAAACTTTACAGCCAGGGAGAATATAAAAACGGCCTCCGTCAGGGATATGCCGTGAGCTACGACGAAAACGGAAGTATGACATCAGAAGGATATTACAAAGACGGGAAACATGTAGGGAAATGGGTATATAACCTGAATGGTGTGAAGAAAGAGATTGATTACGGTGGCGAAATTCCGGCCGAATACCTCAAGAAGTAACCCTTGTTCAATTTCCATGTTTTCTATCAAATCAAGCGGCGAGGCTAACGCTAACGTTGCAGCATGATAACCCTGGATTCAGTACAAATGGAAACGCTTACTTCTACATCACACCTCCGTTTTGATCCCGAAAAGCGCATTATGTACGTCACTGCACGTGCCGGTGCCATGTTTGACGTAGAGCAGGTAAAGGAGAATAAGTCTGCCGCACTCAGCATTGCTGATCAGCAATTGTTTTCATTATTGTTTATTACTGAAGGCGAAATTACGGCTACTCCGCAGGCCCGTCAGCTTCAGGCTTCGGCTGAGTTCTGTGAAGGCCTTTATGCGGTGGGACTGATGAGTTCATCGCATGCCATGAAAATTCTGGCCAATTTTTACTTGCGCATCAATCGCCCCGAAATTCCCACACGCTTTTTCACACGGCTCGAATCAGCCGAAGATTGGCTTGCCTCGTTTGCGCTTTCGCGGGTTAATACTTTATAATTTTTCCGGTTTGTGCAGGCTCGCCTTCTCCGGTGATACGCCAGAGATAAGCGCCGTTGCTTAATTCAGCTCCGTACACAAAAATACGGTCGCTGAGCGTAGTCTCTCGTCGTATCAACGCACCGCGCACATCATACAGTTCAAACGTAAACGGTTTGTTGTTCCGGTTATCGAAAAGAATCATTGTTTCCTGATGAAACGGATTGGGAAATGCAGTGGCCTGTCCGGCAAATAAATTGCAGCAGATTGTTTTCTTTTCGATGCGGAAACCGTAGAGCGGATAATTGCTGTTTTGCGCAATCGTATCGGTGGCGTAGCTGCTGTAAGGTTTTGCTACGCGCAGGCTTATGCTTACCTCGGTTTCGAGCAGGGTGTGGCCGGGCTGCAGCAGCGGAATGGTAGTCCAGATGGCATCCCTGAATACTTCGCGTCGTTCTGTAGCCGCTGCACTTGAAGACATGATGCGGTAAATGGCACGGCATTCATCATACATTGGTACATCCGAAAGTTCGTTGCGCAAATCGGGCGTCATGAAATTGGCCGGGTAACGTGCATCGCCGTTGTGGCCGAATACATAGATGTAATGCATGCCGCCGAAAAGTAAACTGTTAAGTGACGTTGTTACACGCGACGATGGATTCCACAACATATCGGTGCCGTTTTCGATGGCGAGTGCGGAGTTTTCGCCGAAAGCAATATTGAGCCGTTCGCCGGTTTCGGTATTTATCGCATAGCCCGGAAACCAGCTCATGCCCTGTGCGCCAATATAATCAGCTGCTTCGGGGTTTGTCGGATCAGACAACGCTCCTTCGGCCACGGTGCGCCCGTCTTTATCTACCGAAGCATGGTCACGCAAAAGATGTGTGCCGCGTTGCCCTTGATTGAGGCTTTGTGCCACACCGGTTTCAAACACCACACAACGCGACCACTTGCTGCGGTCGGGCGTAATTACCACATCCACACCGGCCACATCGGTAAGCGGCCCGAAGGGACTGACCAATGCCTGCCAGGTCCATGACACACCAAACTCGCGACACAGGTTGGTTGATGTACTTGGCTGTGCAGATGCCGATAATCTGTATGGCGACCAGGTGCCGCCCAGTATCTGCTCAAAATCTTCAGACGGATCGAGGTAGGTGCCAAGGAGGTTGGCATCTTTCAGCAGTGATGCGCACGGTGTATTGATTCCCGGATTGCGCGAGCCGCTGAGAATCCAGTCGAAAGTGCCCGGAAAATCATCATCGTCAGCCACGCCCCCCAGCCATTGCTTTTGCGGATCGCCCCATTGCACAAACGCCGAAAGCATGCCGTTGCGCACCGGATTCAGTGTTGATCCCGGCGCTTCCACCTGCTGCATTTCCACACTCAGTCCCCATTGCGGAATCACCTGCCGGTATCCGCTGCCAAGCGTGCTGTCTGAATAAACTGTATCAGCAGCGCCCACACGCCACATTTTCCAGCCCGAATCAAAACCGGTTGAGTCAAACGCAATGCGATATTCGCCATCGGTAAGATGATCGTAGTTTTCATACCTCACCAGTACCGGCCCGTGCATGCCTTCGTATTTCGGATAAAGTGCACGATGATCGGGCGAGGTGAGAATTTCATTTACCGTTTCCTTCTTCAGCCGCAATTCCTGCCAGCCGCAACCCTGTCCTTCAATGCGCACCAGTTCGGGGCCGCAACCGGGTTGTTCGTTCATAACCACGGCTATGGTTCGGCAGGATGTGAATGTGCCGCAGACGGTGTTTACCTCAAGGCAAATTTCGTAGGTGCCGTTTTGCGTAAACTGATGCGAAGGGAATTGCTGTGAGGAAGAAGTATTGTCGCCAAAATTCCATTGCCACGACAAGGCCGTGCCCGATGCTGAAAACCAGTAGAATCCGGGTGCCGACTGGTGTACAAAAATTTCGGGGGCAACCTGCTGTGTGCAGGGAATGGAAAAGCAGCGGTCGAAAAGTGCCTGTGCCGAATCGCTGGCAACCTGAAGCCGGGGAATTGCATCGAAATTATTGCCGTTTGTGTCGCGCGCCCAGCAAACAGCTTCGGTAATAATTTCCACCTCGCCCGGTTCAAGCGTAAACGGCCCCATGGTAACCAGCATTCGCCGGTCGGAGGGTGTATTACTCTCGGTTACGTCAGACCATGCAGGCTGAGGCACATTGCCGGTGCCAAAACCAAACGGATCAGAATTGTCGGGAAACATAAACATGCAGGGGACAGTACCCATAATGCCGCTCCCGCCATACGTTTGCTGGCTGCCGTCGAGCCATTTTCCCTGCATATAGTTATAGTGCGCCTGTGCCGAAACAGGGTTTCCTGCAATTGTGAAATCACTATTATAGAACTTATACATCGCCATCGGGATGCGTTCGCCGGATTCATCCGTAATAAAATCGCGGTCGTTGTCAATCCCGTCGCCCGGCTCGGCTTGCGGTCCCTGCAAAAAGTCGATGCCAATTGCGGGCGGGTGTGCGCCATAAGTTCCCGGGTTAGGTGATGGGCTTCCGCCATCGTTGGTAGTTCCGTTGTAAATATATCCCAGTCCCCGCATCACATCGCAGCCACTGTAGTCGTCTGAAAAAAGTCCGATATCCACATCATCAAACCGGCCAAACCAAGTGTTGTGATAACGTGTATTACTGCGGTTAATCAGGGTATATCGGTAAAATGTGGCATCGTTGTTTACATTGTTGGTGCGAAACGCAAACGCAATTTGTTGTATTTCGATGCCCATTGCATTGCCACCGCTCATCTGGTGGGTATTGCCTTTGTCGTTAAACACCCACCACAGGCATTGATCGCCCTGAAGGTGATAATCGCAGTTGTTGGGTATGCCTGAAAGAGCAAAGGCCGGATAATCGCCCGCGTTCGGGTTGTACAGGCCGTCGCCGTCCACATCTTCAAACGGAGCCAGCCGTTGAGCCTGTCCGGGTCTTCCGTTGCCCGGCCAGGTGCGTATGTTTTCGGGAATTACATAACCCGGCAAATTGCGGCAGGCAATAAACTGTTCAACCTCTGCGCGGTTCAGCTTCCATATTTTATCAAATGCAGCGCAGGTTGAATCGGCAATTGCTGCTGTGGCCGTATCGAGTGGTCCGGGCCAGAAATCCATGCCGCTTTGCCGGTAATGCCCGGCTGCTAAATGAAGGAGTCCGTTATCATCAAGCCCCCCTATTAATAAAGAACTTGCAAAATTACTGTGTAAACTGCCACCCTTTGGTACTTCATAACCGGCATTTTGCAAATCCCACCACATATCGCCGCCGTTTAATATCCGGGCGCGCACATTATTAATATCAAGATCAACCTGGGCTGTAGCCTCATAACATGATGCGGCAAGCTGCGCATGTGCTGAGGTTGCCGATACAGTGCAAAGAAAGAGTAAAATGTAAACGTGTTTCATGCAGAGGAAAGTTGTCAAATAAAAATAATATTTTATCCGGGAAAGGATGCAGTTAAATCATAAGTGCTTCTCGCTTTTTGGTAACTGGTTGATTTTAAATCGCAGCTGTTTTTTTTAATGTGGGAACATGGAAACAAGTACGACATTCGACAAATTCTGTAAATCGTATCGACGAACTCCGATATATATCAGGCAGAAATTGCTTGGAAGAAATGAATAATCGATACTACCTTTATTTGCCCATAAAATCAATGCTGTGCTCTATCATTACGCCAATAACAGTCCGGTAAAAACAGCTACGGCCACCGTAAGCTACAATCCTCAAAACAGGATTGTGCAAATGACTGCGCATCCCGGAGCCACGTTTGATGCCGAGCACGCAATAGACAATCGCACGGCGGCACTTGAGCTGGCCGGCTGGGAACGTTGCGGGCTCATTTTCGAAGCAGAGGGCGATATTGTTACCACGCCTGAAATGCGGCAGGTGTCTGCTTCTGCAGAATACAATTCGCACTTTATTGCCGTGGCATTGGTGAGCCCGAGTGTGGCGATGAAAATTCTCGGCAACTTCTACATGCGCATTAATCGTCCCGTGGTGCCAACCCGTTTTTTCAGCCAGCACGACCCGGCCGAAGCCTGGTTGCTTCAGCAGATAACCACCGATAAAATTCGGTTGGAAAAACAGGAGTCCCGCTGACTTTTTGTTTCCTGATCTCAATTGTGGAAATTTAGCCGCCATGCGTTATCTGTAAAAACAGGTTGTAATGCGTGTGTATCTTCTTTTTCTGTTGAGTGTTTCATCCTGCTATATCCAGCATCCGCTTTCACACTCAGTTAGTGTAAAATCAGAAACAGGCTTTGTGGATTCTGCCGCTACTCTTTGTGTGAAATTATGCAGTGATGAGGAGTTGATTTTCTGGCATGTGGCGCTGACAGATACCGCCGGCAACGAACTTGCGTTGAAACGACCTGAACAAAACCTGTTTTCGGAAACAGATACGGTTGCTCTTCCGTTTGCTAAGGATTTCGTAGTATTCGATAGTTTGCCCGACAGTATTCCTTTACGGGTTTCGTTCAGGAGTTACGGTTATTACCGGTTTGATACGCTTATACACCCTTTAACTGGCCGGGGATTGAAAATAACGGTACGCCCTGTCGTAAATCCCGACGAGCAAAGTGGCTGCACGTTTGAACCCTTGGATGTGTTCGGGCTAAATCATTTGATACATGGCCCGATGGCACCTCTGAATCGTGAATTTCCATTATATGAGCTAAATAAACGCCCGCTTCCCCGTTAGCTGCAATACAGCCTTGCTGATATTTTATATATTTGAACTGAGCGACCACTGATTCACCCTGTCACTTATCCCAAACCGAGTGACACCAGTTACATGAAAAAAGTATTCCTGCTGCTGCAGCTGTTTGCTGCATGCATTGTATTTGCACAGGCCCCTGTAATAATTACACCCTCACAATGGGACAGCCTCAAGGCTACCGGATTGTTGAACAGCGGACTGTATATTCAGGCATCAGGTAATCCGGCTGCTCCTGTACAACCCGTGGTGCAGCCGCCGGTTAGCCAGTCGGCGCCGGCAAACTGCAATTGCATGTTGTCCATTGAC
Organism: Bacteroidota bacterium; assembly: GCA_020402865.1. Classification (NCBI taxonomy): domain Bacteria; kingdom Pseudomonadati; phylum Bacteroidota; species Bacteroidota bacterium. The sequence goes on from JADBYT010000001.1 coordinate 126,153, forward strand.
AATACATTTCAGGTGGTGCCATTTACAATTGGTATGCCACCTGATTACCGGAACGACGACGGTTCATCTCCGCTGATTAATATTCCGTTTGTGTTTTGTTTTTATGGGAATATTTATACAAGTTTATTTATTAATAATAACGGGAATGTATCGTTCAGTAATCCTTACGGTACATTTACAGCCAGCGGATTTCCTACCAATCAGGTGGATATGATTGCGCCGTTCTGGGCGGATGTGGATACACAGAATCCGCTCAGTGGTATTGTTTATTACAAAGTAACACCTTCCGCTTTAATTGTTCGCTGGCAAACGGTGGGTTATTTTTCCCAGCATGCCGACAAGCTCAACGATTTTCAGCTTATCCTTACCGATGGTTTTGATCCGCTGCTTCCGGCAGGCAGCAACGTGTCGTTTTGCTATGGTGATATGGCATGGACTACCGGCGACGCATCTGGCGGGAACAATGGTTTTGGCGGCGTACCCGCTACCGTAGGGGCTAATGCCGGCGATGGTGTAAATTTTATTCAGATCGGCACATTCGACCAGGCGGGAACTACATACAACGGTCCGCTTGGCCCGGCAAGTCAGGTAAGCTGGCTCGATTATCAGCAGTTCTTTTTCAACGCCTGCAACGTGGGCAACGGCAACAACATACCGCCCATTATGAACGCCGCACAGGTGTGCGATACGCTCACGCTCTGCGTGGGTGATACATTGCCCATTTCAGCCACTTTCCTCTCGCCCGAAACCAATCAGATTACCACCATTACCGTTACACCCAGCGGCACCGGCTATACCCAGGTCAGCAACACACCCGGCTCAACAGCCGTTCTGGCGGGTGTGTTCACGGGCATGCAAAGTAATATCGGCTACAATACATTGCTCATTTCAGGCTCCGACAACGGCACACCCGTGCAAACCACTTCAGGCACTGTAGTAGTGGAAGTGGTGCCCGGCCCCACTGCACAATTCACCGCCACAAGCGCCTGCCCCGACAGTCTCATCAGTTTTAACAGTCAGGGCACAGTTGTAATTCCCGGCAACGGACCTGTTGTAAGCTGGCATTGGGAATTTAATGATCCGGCTGTAGCCAACGGCAGCGATACATCAGCTCTGCAGCTTCCGCAGTATGCCTACAACGCAGGCGGTACCTACACGGTAAATCTAACCGTTACAGATTCACTCGGCTGCTCCGATACCGTGAATACAACCGTAACGGTGTATCACAAGCCGCAAGTTGTATTTAGCGGTACCCCACTGAGTGGTTGCGCCCCGCTCTGTACTGATTTTACCGATCAGAGCACAGTCACCAACAGCAACATTACCAGCTGGGCCTGGACCTTTGGCGATGGCGGCACCGCAGGCACTGCCAACCCGCAGCACTGCTACACCGTAAACGGCGCTTACACCGTGGGCCTCACCGTAACCTCAGCTGATGGCTGCCAGAATACCGACTCGCTGCAGGGCTATGTGAATGTAATTCCCGGCCCGGTAGCAGCCATTACCGCTTCGCCGCCGGCATCGTCCATTAACAATCCGGTAATTAATTTCATCGATGCCTCCACCGGTTCGCCGGTTACCTGGCTCTGGGATTTCGGCGGCGGAAACTTCTCAACTGATCAGAACACCAGTTTCACCTACAGCGATACCGGTACATTTTGCGTTACTCTGATTGCTGCCGGCCCGGGCGGAGTTTGTCCGGATACAGCCACTGAATGTATCGTTATACTTCCCGAACTGCTGATCTGGTATCCGAACGCATTTACACCCAACGGAACGGGATTAAACGATGTGTTTAAGCCGGTAGTAAGCGATCCCGGTTATATTGCAGGATACAAATTCTATGTATTCGACCGCTGGGGAAATATGATATTCAGCACCACCGACATTGCCGAAGGCTGGGATGGCCGCATGCAAAAAACCGGCGAAAAATGCCAGATTGATACGTATGTGTATCTCATAAGCATAACCGACAAAGACGGGAATATCTTTGATCATCGGGGCATTGTTAATCTTATTCGCTGAGTGCTGCCTGAAAGGCATTTTGTACCTTCGTGAGCCAGCCTTATGATTCCGAAGGAAACCGTTGACCGTATTCTCGAAACCGCCCGCATTGAAGAGGTGGTCGGAGAGTTTGTATCGCTCAAAAAGCGCGGTGCAAACATGATTGGTCTTTGCCCGTTTCACAACGAAAAAACGCCCTCGTTTAATGTGTCGCCTGCACGCGGCATATACAAATGTTTTGGCTGTGGAAAAGGCGGCAATCCGGTAAATTTTGTGATGGATCACGAACAGCTTTCGTATCCTGAAGCATTACGCTGGCTGGCCCGGAAATACAATATTGAAATTGAAGAGCAGGAGCGAAGCCCCGAACAGGCCGCTAAGGAAAACGAACGCGAAAGCCTGTTCATCGTCAGCAACTTTGCACAGAAACATTACACCAAAAACCTGCACGAAACCGAAGAAGGAAAAGCCATTGGCCTGAGCTATTTTCTCGAACGCGGATTTCGTAAAGACATTATCGAAAAATTCCAGCTCGGTTACAGCCCTGATACATGGCGCGACATGACCGATGCTGCGCTGGCGGCCGGTTACAAGCTGGAGTATCTGGTAAAGGCTGGTTTAACGATACAGAATGAAGAAGATGCGTCGAAATTTTTCGATCGTTTTCGCGGGCGGGTGATTTTTCCGGTGCACAATGCCAGCGGGCGTGTAATTGCATTTGGCGGCCGCACACTCAAGACCGATAAGAAAGTTGCCAAATACATCAACTCGCCCGAAACTGAAATTTACCACAAAAGCAATGTGCTTTACGGCCTGTTTTTCGCCAAGAAAGCGATTATGCAGGAAGATGTGTGTTACCTGGTAGAAGGTTACACCGATGTGATTTCAATGCACCAGGCGGGAATTGAAAACGTGGTGGCTTCGTCGGGTACATCGCTCACCGTGGAGCAGATACGCCTCATTCGCCGCTACACCAGCAACATTACCATTTTATACGACGGCGATCCGGCCGGTATAAAAGCCAGTTTCAGAGGGATTAACCTGATTCTGGAAGAAAGTATGAATGTGCGTGTGCTGCTTTTTCCGGATAACGATGATCCAGATTCGTATTCGAAAAAAGTAACGCCCGATGCGTTGCGCGAATTTATTTCGGCGAATACCAAAGACTTCATCAATTTCAAAACCGAATTGCTGAAGGCCGATGTGGGCAACGATCCCATCAAACGCGCCTCACTCATTCACGAAATTGTGGACAGTATTGCACTCATTCCCGATGCCATTACGCGCAGCGTGTATGTAAAAGAGTGCAGCCGCATACTTGATATTGAAGAACAGGCACTGCTTACCGAGCTGAATAAACTCCGCCGCCGCCTGCACGAGAAAAAGCACGATGAGCAGGCGGTGAAAGAAGCGCCGCTGCCCGAACTTCCGCCCGATGTATATCCGCCCGATGAGTTTGTGCCTGATCAGCCGGCGCGCGAGGGCGATCACGCCAAAGTACAGTCGGGCGAAGTATTTGAGCGCGAACTGGTGCGCCTGCTGCTCAACTACGGACAGGAGCCTGTAACTGCCAAAACCACTGATGAGCTGGGCGAAGAAATTGAAGTAACAGTGCCGCTGGCCGAACTCATGCTGCACGAACTGGAGAGTGATGAAATTACATTTACGCATGCCGTTTATCAGCAGGTACTCAGTGAATACACGCAGCACATCAACAACGGCAACGTTCCCGATTTAAACTACTTTGTAAATTATCCCGATCAGAATATCTCGCAGCTTGCGGTTGATCTGGTGCAGATTCCCTATCAGCTGTCAGACTGGGAACGACATTTTATTTATGTGCAAACCGAAAGTCAGTTGTTGCGGCAGGCTGCGGTGCACAGTGTAAATGTGCTTAAACTTACACGGCTTGAGCAAATGATTGCCGACAATCAGAAACAACTGCGTGATAATCCTGATGAGGAGATACAACTGCAACTTATGCAGCAGCAGCTTAATCTGCTCAATGCAAAGCGCCATTTTTCGTCGTTGCTGGGGCGGATAATTCTGAAATGATTTTAGATGTGGTGGCTTCGACCTCCGCCTAAATTGCAGGTATTCAGCCACCGGTCAATGTATTATTTTCAGTGGCTTTGATCTGTTCAACCACCCTGCTTATTGCTTCAACTCTATTCTGAATGTGGTTCCTTTGCCCGGCTCCGAGCGTTTTACGAAAATGCTGCCGCTGTGGTAGTTTTCGATAATCCGTTTGCAGAGTGAAAGGCCGAGCCCCCAGCCGCGTTGTTTGGTGGTAAAGCCGGGCTCAAACACGGTTTTGTGTTTGGAGCGTGGAATGCCTTTGCCGCTGTCGGTAATATCAATGATTACTTTTTCGGGTACTTCCTGCACGGTTACCGTAATGCTGCCGCGCCCGTCCATAGCGTCAACCGCGTTGCGGCAAAGGTTTTCGATGACCCATGCAAAGAGCGGGATGTTGAGCGGGGCAATGATTCCGTTGCCAGTATCAACCGTGTATTCTACTGATTTCGGGGAGCGTGCGCGGATATAATCAACGGCCTGTTCGAGGGCGTCGGAAAGGTTTTCGGGTTTGAGTTTAGGTTGGGAACCGATTTTTGAAAAACGCTCGGTAATCATTTCAAGGCGTTTTACATCACGACCTATTTCAACGGTAATTTCCGGGTCGATGCCTTTGAGTTGCATGTATTCGAGCCACGCAATGAGTGATGAAAGCGGTGTACCGAGCTGATGTGCCGTTTCTTTCGCCATGCCCACCCAAACATGATTCTGTTCGGCGCGGCGTGAGGTACTGAACAGGAAATAGGCGGTAAGCAGGAAGATGCCGATAACGGTAAACTGGATATAGGGGAAGTAGCGCAACTGTTTCAATTGAGGCGACTCCATATACCAGATATAGTTTTTCTTGTTGCCAAGATTCACATCAATACGGTTGCCCTCCTTTTGCAGCACGGTAAGCATTTTTGCCAGATAGGCGGCTGAGTCTTTCGCCACCATTGCCGAGTCGAGGTTGCCGAAGGCAATAATTTGGCCGGAAGCCGAATCGGCATAAATGGCCGGGGCTGAAGCCGGGTTGGCGGCTACTTCTTTAATGAACGATCGTTCATTGTCTTCAAACGAAAGGCGTATTTCGGTAAACACTTCCGAATCGCGGTAGTAGAGGTAGTGGTATTTTCCGGGGCCTACTTCCATTGGGATGGAATCATGCTGCCGCTGCATTTCGGCAAGTTCTTCGCGCAGGTAAAGGCTGTCTTTTTCACGCTTCTGATCGAGGTTGCGCGAGAGGAGAATTTTGCCGTTATCATCAGTGAGAATTACCGGTACGGTTTCATTGTCCACAATTACCGCAAACACAAAGCCAAGCGCCACATCATCGTCGGGCAGTTGGGGCAGCATTTTATTGGCTTCGGCCCAGAGCTGTACTTTTTTGCGTTCTTCGCGGGCAATTTTGGCATAGAGCTGGCTGGTGGCTTCCATCATAAGCGCCTTGCGGCGCACGGCTTCGGCCCAGAGTTCTACATTGCGCTTTTCGCTGTCGGCAATTTTGCGCACAAGCTGACTCGTGTACCAGAGTGATGCGGATACAATTGTGGCTGCCGCCAGCAGCAGCAGCCATTTCCATCGCTGTTTTTTCGAGTAGATGTTCACAGTTTATCCTTGCACGGTTTTTCCGCATTTCAGGCTGCAATAAAGATAATCGCATTTGTGTGCTAAAAAAAGAGAATATATGCAGATAATCCGATCCCAAACTTTGCGGCTTGGGGTGTCACCTGAAGGCCATATGGTGAAACAGGAGACTTTGGCTAAGGAGTTGAAGCAAATGATAACTTTCTGGCAACAAATTATACATTGATTCCATAATAAAATATAAATATGTGCGTACAAACGATTGTTGCTGGTTGTATGTTCAATTAATACAACATGCAACATATTCATTCGCCTTCTGCAAGAATTGCTCAATTAGTTTGGGTGAAATTAAAACCGATTGATTGATATATACGTATATTATGGATTTATCTGATTTATATATTTAATTATAACAAATCAAAAAAAGATGAATTATTAATAAAATAAGCCCACTTATCAATTAAAAGCGGCCATTTATTGATATTATCATGAATCACGGAAAACAATGACATTATCTTCGCTTTGTGAGCAGGCAATCAAAGAAAGACTCTCCTGCATGCGGATGTAATCATTTGGTAACCAGTCAAAAAATAATCTTTACGGTGGATTAATTCCACAGTGATTATGCAGTAAATCCGGAATGCTGCAGGCTGGTTTCGTTTTGCTCATGGCGGAAGCCGAAAAGCCATAAGAGTAGGCATTTTGTTAATATTTCTAATCATGAATCTGTTTAAGATTAAGCCGAGTGCTGTGAAAACAGTGCAGAATTCAGCCCCTGCACAAACACTTTCTATCGAAGCAATGAAGAAAGTAATGGGTGGCGGTGCATACAACAGCCACTGTTGCGTGAAGAAAGCAATGAGTTAATACTTTTTTCAGGAGAATCATACCGGTTTCGGTATGATTCTCTTCTTATTATTTATCTAAACAATATAAATAAAACAATTGTATATCGGATAATATTATAATCAGATCGAAAAAATACTATTCATTAATTATATATAATTAGATGATACAGGTTATTAAAACAGCTGGAAACCAGTCGATAAACGAGTTAAGCGTTTTTTTTGATAAAAAAAGAGCTGTGCTTATTACACACCGTGCTGATTTCATTCAACCTCATCTTGTGTTTCGCGAAGTGATTCGCTTTTTTGTATCCGAATTAGGTAAAGTTCATGTAGAGACTTATTTAAGCAGGTATCGGTCGGTAATGAGTTTGCTTTATGGTGAACTTGCCGGACAAATGAACGAGGAAGAGGAGCGTGAAAACGATTTTTGTGCGGCCCGGTGTGATTCAAATTACGCGCATAGCCCGATTGCAAAATCAGCACTGATTGAGTCTTGTGCCTCATTAATGATTGAATTCAATGCTCAGATTCCCTACAGAATAGTAGTGAGTGACGTTTCAACGCTTGATGTGAACAGTGTGGATCTGCTTAAGCATTTATACCATCTTCACCGCGATGAATCTCCTGATTTACTGATTGCATATAATCCGATATGGCCCGATGATGAATGGGATTATGAAAACGGGCTTTGTCATTTTTACGGGCACGATACCGTTACTGTGCTTCAGGCGTTTGTATATGCTTTTGAAGAAGCGGCTGATCAGCTTATTGATTTAAGAATGATGGCAGAAACAGCTGTCAGCCAGCCGGCAACCCAACACGATACATTATGCGAACCCGAACTCACGCCTGAATACGAGGCTTTTGTAAGACTTTCGGCAAATGTGCCATTCTCCGCAGAAGAGGCTGAGCGTACTTATCAGGCAATAATCGGATGTTTCAGGCAGTACGACTTTTTCAATACGCTCTTTCTCGGGCTGCGTGCCCGTGAAAAAATATTCTCACAACTAACACACGCTCAGCGTGCCGAATTACTGCATGTGCTCGGACTTTCAGCACATATCCGCCATTTTTTTACGCAGGAAAACAGTCGTCTTGCCGATTTTCTTCACCAGATTTTCGTTGAAGCACTGCAATACGAAACCCGTTTGTTGCATCGTATTGCACTCTGCTACAGACTTGTTGTTACGTTTGGCAGACGGAAAAATGACATACAACGTGCTTACAGTTACTTAAGCATTGCCGATACCGAATTGCCGGAATTGCTCAACGACAAGCTGAAAATTGCCCGTGCATGGTTACTAAACATTCATAGCTATCTGCTGATGAAAGAAAATAAGCTGGAAGAAGCAATAGCGCGGCATGAAGAAGCAATAGGGTCAGTATTCGAGATTGATGTGGAGGCGGGTGAGGTGTATGTACGTGAGCTGGAATTTACAAAAGCCATTCTTGCCGAAAATCTGGCTACGCTTACAGCCATAAAAAAAGATTACACATCCATGCAGCATTGGCTCGAAATTGAAACGGCGTTTAGTGCGCGCTGGCCTTTTTTTCACGCCTCTGCCAGAGCCGAATGGCAATCTTTATATTTCAGGCAGCATAAACTGAAACAAGCCAGACTGTATGCTGAGGAAGGATTGTTGCTGTGTAGCAAAAGTTTTAATTATGTGCTTGCTTATTACTTCAGAGTAAGCCTGGCCGAAATTACCAGCCGGATGGGTATGGCTCATGAAGCGGCTTCCCATTACGAAAAAAGCTATGTGTATTGCACGCAGATAGGCCATAGCTATCCCGAAATTTCTGCGCTGTATCTGCTTCATTCTGCGGTATCCATGCACCTGAGTGCAGGAAATTATTCGCGTGCTGCATATTGGCTTGAGCAAATACAACGGCTTGAACTTACGCACACTCCTGCCCAGCGTATTGCGCTGCTTGTGTTAAATGCACAGCTGGCCGGAATACAAAAAGATACGGCCGGGGTGGATGCCTGTATGAATGAGGCAATTGAACTGGCCGTGAATGATGGCGGTTCGGATATTTTCTTTACTACACTGCTGGAGGCAGGTCGTATTTGCACACATGCAAAAAGAAATTCCGAAGCAGCTTCAGCCTTTACACAAGCAGCCGAACTGCTTACGCTCGAACTCAGCGGATTACCCTTTAAGCCACCGGTGGCTGAGCTTGCGCTGCTCTATCTGGGGCTGGCCCAAACCGGCGATATTCCGCTTAACTATTTGCCCGATGCTGTTTCGAACCTGGCTGCAGCATTACCCAATCACACGGCTTCGTGGAGTATTTTACCCGAACTGGTGGAAATACTTTCGAAGTTATCTCCTCATGATTTAGAAAAACTCACCATGCGCTCGGCTTCGGCAATCAAAGAAATTCTTTCCGCTGCCGAACAACGGCAAGACTGCATAAGTCACCTCAATATTATCCATTCCTACATAAACCGCTAAAACATAATTCAAATGATACAGGTTATTCAAGGCGCTCAGCATCAGATTAATTTCTTCCTGCATGAATTCATGCAGCGCGAGAGCAATGTGTTTGTAATGCATACCCATAAAGAATTCCCTTCCGGGTTTTATTGTATGCGCATGTTTACCGACTACCTGAAACAGCGTTTCGGGGAAGAAGAAGTGTTGCAACAACTCCGTGCTGATGCGGCAATGAACGCATTTATTTATCCGGAAGCTGCATCGGAAATGAATGACCAGGATAAGAAAGCATTTTCCAGCTTTTCCGCCAGATTTGAATCACGCTTAAATGTGCCGTATGGTTTGTTTGAGCGCCTTGCTGCGTTGCTCAGTAAGTTAATCGGGAGCAATACAATTAATCTGATTATTCCGGATATCCGTATGGTTGATTCGGAAAGCCTTCGTGTAATTGAAAGTTATTATCGGATTTACAGCCCCTCGTCAATGAGCCTTTATCTGGGTTTTACTACCGATGTGATCGACAAGGAAGATGTGAACGGAATTATCTGGGAGCGCTATCAGGGTGATGTGCAGTTTTTTGCGGGTGGTTTTCTGCAATACGAGAATGTACAGCACATCAAGCTGACTGATGGCGAAACCACATCGGTAATTTGGAATACCTATGACGTGGTTACTGCGGAAGAAGCAATTTACAATCAACTGGTTTCAGCAAAGCACATCAGTGAATTGCCACTGAATGAAATACGCGCACAGCTTCATGAGTCGTATGCGCGGTTTTCGTTCCGGGCTGTGATGAAAACCGGTGTGGCATTACTTGAAAGGCCTGATTTTACTGATAATGCCATACGTGCAGAAGTTCATGGACTTGTAGGTTCCGCGGCCAATTTCTATCAGTTTACCCATCATGCCAATCCGCCGTTTGATGATTATCTGATGTATCATCTTGAAGAGGCGTTGAAATACGAAACACGTGCCGATGTGCGCATGGCGCTGTTTTACCGGATTTGTTTTACCTGTGCCGAACGTCGCAGCGATATGCCGGCTGCCGAAAAATGGATCAATCAGTTTGTAGAAGAAGTAAATACATCATCGTTATCCGACGTACAGCGAAATTATCATCTTGCATGGGCCTATAACGTGCGCGGTCATGTATATGCACATACCGGGCGTTTTGAGGAGGTGGAGCGTGATGGCGAAATTGCATACCAGCTCCTTTTCGATGGAATCCGGAAAATGGAGGCTGAGGGAGAAACAACATACAATGTGTGGCTGACCGACTACAGGCTTTCAATTTTTAATCTCACTATTCATCAGGTGTACACCGGTGATGAGGAAAATGAGTATGCCTACAGCCGCAAGTGGCATAAACGTATGGATGAAATCATGTCATTTATGCCGCGCATTATGTTGTTTGACACTTTTCACTGGATTGATTATCACCGGAACAAATTTGATATCATTAATGCGCTCAAAAGTGCGGAAGAGGGAATACAAGATGCAATTGAGCTCAAGCACGGACAGATTTATGTATATACGGTATGCGCGGCTGATTTCAATTTCCGTCTCGGCAATATTGAAAAGGCATTGGATTATTTCTCCCGTGCCGAAAAGCTCAGACCCGTTTACAATGACCTCTTTTACTTCCTCTCTACATCCTGGTTTAAAGCATGCTGTCTTGCAAAACTCGGCAGGTATGCGGAAGCAGAAGCGTTGTTTACAGATGAACTGAAAAATAATCCGGCACCTGATTACCGTATCGGACTCATTTCCCGCCTTGCTGTAATTGAAGCCGGAAAAGGTAACCGCAGCGAATTTGAAGCATTGATCAATACGGCCATTGATGAAGCAGTTGATCTTGGCGAGTTGAATGTGCTTTTAAAAGTAGCACTCACCTCCTGCCAGTGTCTGCTTCAACTTGGCGATAATCAAAATGGTCGTGAGGCACTCGAAAAGGTAAACGAGTTAATTCAAAATGCTGCACATGAAAACGAAACGTTGAGTAAAACAACTCTTCTCGAAACGGCTGTTTGCAACTTGATGCTCAACGGTTATCAGGAAAATCAGGTATTGGCTGCACTGGGCATTTTGAAAGAAGCTTTAAATGACATCGAAAGCTGGCAGTACCTTCCTGTTTTAAGCCGGTTTGTGGAGGAATTTGAAATGAATAAACATCATAGCAGTCACGAAAATGCTGTTGCGGAAGCCCTTGAGGTATTCCATTTTTCTTTCGGCCAGCAGCGTGAAGCAATTTCCGAAATACATTCAACCCAGGTATAAACAGCTATGCGCCGTTTTCCTTTTTTTCGTCAGTACGATTCGATGGACTGTGGGCCCACTTGTCTGAAAATGATAAGTGCGGCCTACGGCAAAGACATCAGTTTACAGAAACTCAGAGAGCTTTCGTACCTCTCGCGCGAAGGCGTCTCGCTTGCGGGTTTGTATCAGGCTGCCGAAAAACTTGGTTTCAGGGCAATGGTGGTCAAACTGCGCACGATCAGTAATGACGATCAGTTTACATTGCAGCATGCTACGCTGCCCTGCATTGTTCATTGGGATCAGAAGCATTTTGTAGTGGTGTATAAAATTTCCCGCTCACATGTATGGATAGCCGATCCGGGAGCAGGAAAAATGAAAATCACAATTGCCGATTTCAGTAAGTTTTTCGAAACCGATCAGGGCGAAGGAATAGCCGTTTTACTCGAACCTACAAACGAATTTTATGATGCTGAATTTGAAAAGGAACCCCGGCTGGGTCTGAAATATCTTTTTGGCTATTTCAGACCTTACCGGCGTTTTGTGCTGCAGTTGTTTATCGGAATTTTTGCTTCGGTTATTCTACAGTTAATTTTCCCCTTTCTGACCCAGGCCATTGTTGATGTGGGCGTTTCTACCAACAACCTTAGTTTTATTGTCCTTATCCTTATTGCACAGCTTGTGCTTTTTGTATTTAGTGCATTAATCAATGTGATGCAGCGATGGATTATTTTACAAATCAATTCACGTATTTCCATACAACTTGTATATGATTTTCTTTCCAAACTGATGAGACTGCCCTTCAGGGTTTTCGATAGTAAAAATACCGGCGATATTTTTCAGCGGATGGAGGATAATAAACGGGTTGAAACCTTCCTGTCCGAGTCCTTCATTCCATTTATCATGGGTTCGATCAGTTTTGTGGTGTTTGGAATTGTATTGCTGTTTTACAGCCTGAAAATATTTTTAATCTACCTTATCGGACTTACACTGTATGTATTCTGGATTACTTCCTTTATGAAAAAAAGGAAGTCAATTGATTACATACGTTTTCAGGAAGCCTCCTATAACCAAACTACGGTGCTGGAAATGCTTCGTGGAATGCCTGAAATTAAACTTCAGGGTAGTCAGGTAAAACGCCGTCAGCAATGGCTGGGCGTGCAGGCTCGTCTTTTCAGAGCAAAAATTCAATCGCTCATTCTTGTTAATTATCAGGATTTCGGCGGGCAGTTTATCAATCAGTTAAAAGATATTCTAATCATCTTCGTGTGCGCAAGTGAAGTAATCTCAGGACGAATGTCGCTCGGTATGATGATTGCCGTACAATACATTATCGGCCAGCTGAATGTTCCGGTTATTCAGCTGGTCAATATTCTCAGGGAAGGACAGGATGCAGTGCTCAGTCTTACGCGTATGAATGAGTTGTACAGCATGAAAGCCGAAGAGGAAAGTTTTGGGAATATTGACGGACTCATGCAAGACGATTCCACACTTGTACTTAAAGATGTGTCTTTCAGGTACAATGAATTGTCGGACATGGTGCTGAAAAATATTAATCTCGTTATACCGCAGGGTAAAACGGTAGCTATAGTGGGAGCCAGCGGAAGCGGAAAAACCACGTTGCTCAAATTGTTGCTCGGATATTACGAGCCTGTCAACGGGAGCATTAAAACGGGCGATTATGATTTTTCACTTATCGACAAAAATAAATGGCGCAAGCAATGTGGTGCAGTAATGCAGGATGGATTTATTTTTTCCGATTCCATTGCCAATAACATTGCCGAAAGCTCTGATCAGGTTGATAAAGCTCGTTTGCTTAAAGCGGTGAAAGTAGCCAACATTCAAAATTTTGTCGAAAAACTTCCGCTGGCGTACAATACACAAATCGGTCCGCAGGGCATTGGTTTAAGTCAGGGGCAGCAACAACGTCTGCTCATTGCACGGGCCGTGTACAAACAACCCAAACTTTTTTTCTTTGATGAATCGACCAATGCGCTTGATGCCAATAATGAAAAAGTAATTATCAATAATCTGAACGAAGTAACGAAAGATTGCACGGTGATTATTGTGGCGCATCGGTTAAGTACGGTGAAAAATGCCGACAAAATAATTGTACTCGACGAAGGCCGCATTATTGAAGAAGGCACGCATACCGAACTGGTTGAACTTGGCGGGGCTTACCTTAACCTTATCAAAAATCAATTAGAACTGGGAAAATGATAAATCAGGAAGAACTCACACAGGATCCCGATCAGATAAAACTAACCGGCAGGCAGGCGGTAAACGAAGCCATCGGGCGTCCGCCTTCTTCGGTACTGACCTATGGACCCGCCATTATTTCATGTATGCTGATTATGTTGCTGTTGCTCTCGTGGTTTATTCAATATCCCGATATTATTTCAGCCAAGGCAGTGATCACCACACTTTCGCCGCCACAAAAAGAAATCGCACGCATTTCAGGTAAACTTGATTCTGTTTTTGTAACAGATAATCAGCTTGTGAGCCCGGGCACTCCGCTGGCGGTTATTGAAAACAGTGCCCGATATGCAGATGTGGCCAAACTGAAATTACTTCTGAATAATTCAGGCCCTGATGATTTCCCTTTTGAGCAATGTGCCGGCCTTTCCCTCGGTGAAATTGGCGAAGACTACTCGAAGTTTGAAACTGCTTACATTCTGTTTCAATTAAACGACAGGTTGCAGCCATTTGATGCCGACAGTTACAGCGGCATGCAAAATAAGTATGAGCTCAGCAGCCGGGAAAGCACTTTGCTCAATCAGCTTTCACTGGCCGAAAAAGAAATGCAACTCAGAGAGCAGGATCTCGACAGGTACCGTACACTCCATAAACAAGGCGTTGTTCCGGCCGAAGAGCTGGAGCAAAAACAACTTGCGGCTATTGAGGCCGGACGTTCGCTCAAAGCAATAAACCTTGCGCTTTCACAACTTCGCGAAAATAAAAACATCAATAACCGGAACCTCCGTAATGCAGAATTCAATAAAACACGCGAAAACGTTCAGCTTCGGAACAGCCTGCAGCAAGCTCATTTTTTACTTAAAAAATCGCTGCGCGACTGGGAACTGAAATATTTGCTTCAGGCTGATATTCAGGGACGGGTTTCATTTATTAATTACTGGAGCAAAAATCAAAGTGTAATTGAAGGTGAACTAATATTTGCAATTATTCCCGATCAGAAAAGCGGTATTGTGGCAAGAGTGAGAACGCCTTCGCTGAAATCAGGTAAGGTAAAGGCCGGACAAACGGTTAATCTTAAACTGGAAAGTTACCCCGGTAATGAATTCGGAATTCTAAAAGGACGGGTTACTTCTGTGTCTGTTGTGCCCGATAAAGAAGGATTTTATCAGGTGAATGTTGATTTACCCTCGGGCCTCGTGACTACGTATCAGAAAGAAATTGTATTCCGGCAGGAAATGCGTGCCGATGCCGAAATTATTACAGAGGAGTTGCGACTGGTAGAACGATTTTTCTATCATTTTAAAAACCTCTGGTCGAATTCATAAGAGCTGGTAAAGGATTGCGCCTCATCATGCCCGATGCTTTTTAGCAAACTTCTTAAATTCCCGCATGTGTGCGGAACAGTTTTACCGCTATAGCAAGCAGTACAATGCCAAATACCTTGCGCAGCACGGCCACACCACCTACACCAAGCACTTTCTCCAAACGGCCAATATTGCGCAGTACGAGATAAACGATGCCGATATTGATAACAATGGCAATGAGAATACTCAGCTCTGAATATTCGGCACGGAGCGAGAGCAGCGTGGTAAGCGTACCCGTACCGGCAATGAGCGGAAACGCTAGCGGCATAACCGATGCAGTAGCAGGCATTTCGTCTTTATATAAACGAATGCCAAGAATCATTTCGAGCGCAAGAAAGAACAGAATGAACGAACCGGCAATGGCAAAGTCAGATACCCCGATACCGATAAGCCCGAGAATAAATTCACCCACAAACATAAACGTAACCATAATTGCCAGCGAAACCAGCGAAGCACGGCGCGCATTGAGCTCGCCCACTTTTTGCTTGAGGCCGATAATGACAGGAATGGAACCGATTACATCAATAACGGCAAACAATACCATGGTTACGGTGGCAATGGCTTTGAGGTCGAATGTCCAGTTCATGCGTGGTAATTTTGCGCAAAGGTGAGATTTTATGCGTTAATCTCAATGCGCTGTTCCTTGAAACGACAGAAAACAACGATGAGCGGCAGTGAATTCGTATTTTTCGGTCAGCTATGACAATGAATCAGCTTCCTGCGCTTATTGCCTCATTGGGTAATGTAAAAGCATGCAAAGCGTATTATCGAACTTCAGCGCGGGCTGTCTGAAATGCGTGCTTACCTGAGTAAAGATCCGGCTGCCGGCAATATCCGCTGTACGGTTCAACTTTAATCTGCGCTTTAATCTGATTGTGTGATTTTTGTATCGTGACTGAATCACCTTACAAAAATCAGCGCATGGTAATTGCCACCATGCACGGCAAAGAGCAGGTGCTGGCTCCGGTAATGGAGCAGCATCTGGGCGTGCGCTGCGAAGTTGTGGAGATAGATTCCGATGCGTTCGGTACATTTTCGGGTGAGGTTGAACGCACCGGAACACCCGTAGAAGCGGCGCTGCAAAAGTGCTATGCGGCTTTTGAAAAAACAGATGCCACGCTTGCACTCGCCAGCGAAGGCTCTTTTGGCCCGCATCCGGTAATTGGTTTGGTGCCGGGCAACGAAGAATGGCTTGTATTGCTGGAACGGCAAACTAACCGGCACATTGTAGCAAGGCATATCACCACAGAAACCAATTTTGCCGGGCAGCAGGTAAATAATTTCACCGAACTAAAAACGTTTGCCCGCCGGGTTGGGTTCCCCTTGCATGCTTTGCTGCTTAAGGATCGTGAAACTAACTTCACACAGTGTTTCAAAGGCATTTTTACAGAAGAGGCATTGCAAAATGCCTTTACTTCGCTCGGTCATACCGCCTGGGCCGAAACCGATATGCGGGCCATGCACAACCCCACGCGCATGAAAGCGATTGAAGCTGCTGCTCATAAACTGGCCGCCAAAGTGCTTTCCCGCTGCCCGAACTGCCACGAACCGGGCTTTGCCGTTACCGCTGCAATTGAAGGCCTGCCCTGCGAACTTTGCAACCAGCCAACGCGCGGCATCCTGTTTCATATATACACCTGCACGTCCTGTACCCACCGCGAAGAACGCATTCCGCCACAGCGAAAGGCATTTCAGGATGCCATGTATTGCGATTATTGCAATCCGTAAGCCATTGGGTATTCCCCGCCCGCTTTCAGGCTACATAAACAGCAGCCGGCAGGCATCCTGTTGCCAACCTTTTTATTATCTTTCGCGTTAAACCTCCTGCGCAACAGCGCAAAACCGGTATGCGTTTACATTTCGTGTGTGCCCGAAAACCACTGCTCACAGCATTGCTGTTGCTTTGCGTGTGGCCTTTGTTTGCGCAGGGCGATATGCGTTTTTTCGGCACGGCTACCAAAGCCGGGCAGGCTTTGCCGGGTGCCAACGTGAGTGTATTCATGGATGGACGCCCGCTCCTTAACCTTACTACCGGCCGTAACGGGAAGTTCAGATTTACGGTTGATCTCGGGCATCAGTATCGGATCGACTTTACCTCGCCGGGTTGTGTGCCGATGTATATGGTGATGGATTTGCGGGTGCCCCGCGACAAAGGCTGGATTTATCCCGACTACGTGTGCGAAATTCCGTTCTTCGTACCCAACGATCCGCGTGTACGCACGGAGCAGTTTGCGCAAAAACCATTTGCCAAAGTAATTTTTGATGGCAACAAAGGTTTTTACGACGATCCGAAATGGAATTTTACATCCACGCTTTTTAAAAACCCCGAAGAAGAACGACAGAAGCAGCTGCAACGCGAAGCCGAAGAGCGCGCGCGTATTGAAGAGGAAGACCGCAAGCGTAAACTACTGCTGGAAGAAGAACAGCGCGTGCTTGCCGAAGAAGCCCGGCGCAAACAACAGGCAGCACAAACACCTGCTACGCCCACACCCACTGTGCTGCCAGCTCTGGCTGCTGAAACAGAGGCACAGCGGCTTGAGCGCGAACGAAAGGAAAAAGAACAGCAGCAGCAGGCTAACCAGCAGGTAAAAAAACAATACGAAAACAACCTGCTTAAACTGGCCGCCGAAAGCGAAAGGCAGCAGAATGTGCAGAAGTTTGATAAAATGAAAGGAACTGCACGAGGCAATTCGGCCGTGCAGGCCTTGCGTGTGGAGTCGGAAGTTAAAGCACAGGCCGAATTTGTGCGCGAACAACAGCAGCAACAACAAAAACAACAGCAGGTAAACAAACAGGTGAAAGATGCGCAGGTGAAAAAACTGCAGGAAACCGCAGCCAAAGTGCAGCGCGATGCCAATGCAGCAAAGCTGCGGCCTGTAGTACAAATGGGGACTTTCCACTACCAGCCGTCGCCAACTATTGTGGTGACTTTTGTAGATGATATTTTTTCGGATGTGAAAACCACGCTGGTAAGCTGGCCCGGAGGGAAAAAAGTAGAATTCCGCGCGGTGATTTACTGGTGGGGAGCTACGTATTTTTACCGCGATGGTTTGGAAATAGATGAGAAAACCTACACCAATGAAATTACAAAGTACAGGCAGAGTTAGTGTGTTGCTGCTGTGTGTATGCACTGCTTTTCTGCTCAGGGCGCAAACCTCGGGCTTTATTTCGTATGGCGTAGAGCAGGGACTGGCGCAGGCACAGGTGCAAACCATGGTGCAGGATGCGGATGGAAATTTGTGGGTGGGCACACTGGCCGGACTGTCGAAATACAACGGGCAGTCGTTTACCAATTACACCCGCCGCGACGGGCTGGCTGAAGACTGGGTGACTGCCGCCTATAAAGACAAACGCGGCGATTTGTGGTTTGGCCACTGGGCCGGTGGCGTTACGCGGTATAATGTAAACCGGAAGAAATTCGAGAGCATGAATCTCGAAGAATATACACGCTTTCATACCATAACCGCGATTACGGAAGATAAAAAAGGTTTTTTGTGGATTGCCACCGAGGGTGCGGGAATTTACATTTACGATGTGGCCAAAAACCAGATGTATGCGCTGGATAAGAAAGACGGATTAGCCAGCGCCAATGTGTATGATCTTTGTCTTGATGCCAATTCGAATATGTGGATTGCCACCGATCACGGCATTACCATTTGCGATACAAAAGCGGACATTACCTCGCCCGCAGCTTACACCGATCTTAATGCCGGCCGTGGATTTGTGAGCGATTACATTACCTGTTTTGCCCTGCTCAACAACGGAAAGGAAATGTGGGTGGGCACGGCCGACAAAGGCGTGCTTGTGATGCAATTGCCGCCTACGTTTGTAGCCCGCAATGCGCCCACGCTGCTTACTACCATGCGCCGTTTCAGTACAGCCGACGGAATGGGAGCTGATTTTGTGGAAGCCATTTGCGGCGACAATCTGGGTAATGTGTGGACCGGAACTGCCGGAGGAGGTGTGGCGCGAATAACTCCGGGTAACTCCAAAGCCCGTTTCTCGGCACTTGACAAAGCGGCCGTGCGCAACTACTCCACACGAAACGGATTGAGCTATTTCAATGTGCGTTGTCTTTTACAGGATCGTGAAGGGAGTGTGTGGATTGGTACCGATGTTGGCCTGAATCAGTATCGTGGCGAACGGTTTACCTTGTATGACCGGCAGGACGGACTGCCCAATGATATTGTGTGGGCCACCTGTACCGACAGGCTGGGCAATGTGTGGCTTGGAACAAATGCCGGACTGGTAAAAATGAGTTTTTACACGCTGCCTGATAATAACGATCAGCGGTTTACGCTGCGCACCTACACCACGGCCGACGGACTTGGCAGCGATGCCGTGCTTGCCTTGCACGAAGATGAAGCCGGTAATATCTGGGCAGGTACCAATGGCGGCGGAGTAAGTAAACTTGCCCCCGGCAGCGAAGCACTTGAAACCTACAGCATATCCGATTCCCTCACCGGAAATATGGTGTATGCAATCAGTTCCGACCGAAATGGTGATATCTGGATTGGTACACGCAACGGCGCATCCCGTTTAACACCCAATACCAGAGCAGTACGCAATTTTACCACTGCCGACGGGCTGGGAGGCAACAACGTGTATCGTATTTTCTGCGACAGCCGCGGACAATTGTGGTTCGGGTCGCTGGGTGGTTATCTTTCAGTATATAACGGCAGCACGTTTACCCGTTACGATGAAAGCAACGGTATTGTGCATCGTTTTATTCTTTGCATTAGCGAAGACAATAACCACAACCTCTGGTTTGGTGCTTACGGCGGCGGATTGTATGCGTATGACGGGCGCACATTCAGAAACTACACCCGCAAAAACGGACTTTCCACTGAATCGCCTTACGCTATTATTGCCGATAAGATGAACAACATCTGGATCGGAAACAGCCGCGGACTTGATTGCCTTTCCTCGCGTGATACCACGTTTTCATACTACGGCCGCAACGAAGGTTTTCCGGGTACGGAAGTAAACCCGAATGCGGTGTGCATGGATCGTGATGGTAACCTTTGGTTTGGAACTGTGATGGGTGCGGTGCGGTTTAGTCCGAAGGAAAATTTCCGCAACACCATTGAGCCGGTCGTATCTGTTTCCGGACTGCGCATTTTTATGCGCGATGCAGAATTTCCGGAAGAAAACCGGTTTGCCTATAATCAGAATTACCTCACCTTCATTTTCACCGGCACCAGTTTAACCAGTCCCGACAAAGTGCGTTATCAGTATAAACTCGAAGGCTTTGATAACGACTGGTCGCCGGTGCCGACGCATGTAAATGAAGCTACGTATTCCAATCTTCCGCCGGGCGAGTACACCTTTCTGGTGCGTGCCTGTAACAACGATGGCGTGTGGAACCGCGAGCCTGCGCGCTATAAATTCACCATTAAACCACCCTTCTGGCAAACGGCTGTATTTTATGGCGGTATGATTTTGCTGGTGGGTTTTCTGATTTTCGGATTTGATCGTGTGCGCACACGCGGACTGAAGAAGCAGAAGGAGGCGCTCGAATCGCAAGTAAGCGAGCGTACACTTGAACTTGCGCTGCGTAACGATGAGCTTGCGCAGAAGAACAAAGAAATTACCGACAGTATCCGCTACGCCAAGCGCCTGCAGGATGCCATGCTTATTCCGGCCTGGCATCTGCGCCGCGATTTGCCTGATTCGTTTGTGATGTTTAAGCCCAAAGACATTGTGAGCGGCGATTTCTGGTTCTATCGCAAAAAGAATCAGCGCATACTTATGGCTGCGCTCGACTGCACCGGGCATGGTGTACCCGGCGCGTTTATGAGCATTATGGCCAACGATTTGCTGGAGCAGGTGGTAACAGGCAATGAGCACGAAACACCGGCGCAGCTGCTTGACCGCCTCAACATACTCATGGCGGATAAAATGCGTTATCAGACAGACGAACTTCACGTGCGTGAAGGGTTTGATATCGCATTGATTGCATACAATACCGATACGCGCGAGTTGCAATATGCCGGCTCGTACAATCCGCTGCTGCATTTCCGCAGCCGCCAGATGACCGAGCTGCAGCCCGATAAAATTTCGGTAGGAAGCTGGACGGCCGACAAACCGGAATACTTTAAACTGCAAACCCTGCAACTACAGGCCGGCGATACGTTTTACATTTTCTCCGACGGTTTCTCCGATCAGTTTGGCGGGCCGCAGGGAAAGAAGTTTAAAACAAGCCAGTTCAAAGCACTGCTGCTTAGCGTGCAGGGCCTTGAAATGGCCGAACAGGAACGCACACTCAGCCGCACCATAGAAAGCTGGCGCGGCGAGCTGGAACAGGTTGATGATATGCTGGTGATTGGTGTGCGGGTTTAGTGTGTGACGTGCTTTTTGAAACACCTGACGGTATGAGTGTATAGCCGGGATTGCAGCGGAAAACCCGGAAGGTTTACATTGCCTTTTAGCATGAAAACCGCTGAGGATTTGTAGCGAAAAGCCCGTGCAGGTGGAACTTTACTGCACCTTAAATTTCGCTCCTTTTTCAATTATTCTTGATTCCCCTACCGGTGCGAGGTTAGCACCGGGCACAGCTGCCTGAAAGGGAAAAATTACTCTTCACTTACCCATTTCCAATTCCGTTTCAGCAAAGGCAGTGCTTGCCAGTCTCGCCTCACAGCCCGAATTTCTTCTGGGGTGGAATTATTTTTGAGCACAAGGGTGTCGTTGTGCAATTCATAGTTCCACAACGTGTGTGCCTGTTTGGGTTGTTGAAGATAAAGCTGATGCAGCAGTGTATCGTACACCAGTGTGTGGCTGATCATACGTTCATCATTCAGTTGAAAAATAAGATGTCCTTTGCGGTGAATGAAAATGCGGCGGATGCTTTCGGTATTTCCCTGTAGCGGAAGCACAAGTTCATTATTCTCATTCAGCTGCAGGTAAACTTCGTAAGTGCCGTGCAGAAATGGCCGTACTACCTTGTCGTCGTTGAAATTGCCTGTTTTTACAAAGCCGTATAACGATTCGCTGAGGAATGCGATGATGAGCAGCGTTTTTACTGTGATATAAACTTTCCTGCTCAGCTTCGGCCACAAGGCGGGTTCTGCAACTGGTGTTACGGGTTGTTTTTGCACAAGCAGTGTGTAGAGTTGTTTCAGCGCAGGCCATGCGGATACAAATGCCAGAAGCAGCAGAAAAAGTGAAAGCAGTTTTACCGATACATCAAAACTGAAATTGAGCAACACTACGTGCAGCATTATTCCTGCGGCCATTAGCGCACCGGCACCGCGTGTGCGGGTAAACAGCAGCAGCGCGGCGGAAATTACTTCGGCAAGTCCGGTGAAAAAGGAAAAGCTCCACGAAGTGCCTGCCGTACTCCAAAACAACAAATCAGGCGAGAGATTTCCGAGCGGTGTGTAAAGTGTGTTTGGCTCGGGCAAATAAAACTGATGCTTGAACACTTTGTCGAAGCCGTACACCAGCAACATGAGTGCCAGATAATACGTGCTGATTGTTCGTAGCCAGCGCCACTCGTGTTGCTGTTCACGTTTAAAGAATGTCCACGCCAGGGCACCTGTTGCGCTGCAAATACACAGCAGCAATGTCAGTACATACATCCCCGCACTGTCGCTGCCCATCAGGGCTTCGTAGTTTTCGGGCAGCAGTGTGGTTGCTTTGCCAAATGCTTCCACAGCGCCGGCGGTAAACGGTAAAAGAAAACTCCCGCTGTCGGGCAGGAGTGAAAAGGGCATGGGAAGAAAAATCACAAACAGCACCACAAACAAAAGCAGTGTGCGCAGCGCAAGTGTGTGTAGCAATTTCATGGCAATCAGGCTGCGCGGCGTTTCAGTTGCCACCAGCCCAAGCCGCCAGCCACTGTGGCCACTACGGCAAGCAGCCAGATCCATGTGGCGTTGTTGCTGCTGCGCTCAATTGAAAACATGCCCGCCTGTAGTTTTTTCTTTTCAAAGCCCACCAGCTTTGTATCGGGGTAAATTTTCCTGAGGCTGTCGAGCGAAATTTTCGGATCGTTGGCAATGGGGTGATGATGCACCACATGGTTGCCGAAGTTGGTGTATTGCCGCACCGTGCTGTCATTCACAAACACAATACTGTCGATGTGGAGATGAATAACCGGATTGCCGGGAATGTTTCCGGGTGTTTGCGCCTGCACGGTGCCGTTGTGGCTTTGTGCGGCAATGCGCTCGGTTTGTGCGTGTACAGATAGCACAAGGAGCGAAAGCAGAAGTAAGAGTGTAAGGCGCATGTACATTGGATTTTAAGCAGTACAATGCCTCAAAAATCAGGCCAGAAAGCGGTCTTACTCCTGTTTTTCGGTTTTACGCGGTGCCAGTTCCTGATTTTTCTGCACGGCCTCGTTTTTATTGGCCAATTGCCCGCAGGCGGCGTCAATGTCTTTACCCCGGCTGCGGCGCACGTTTACAATTACGTGGTTGTCTTCAAGCACACGTGTAAACTGGTTGAGTCGTTCGGGCAGGGTTTGTTTAAACTCGCCGTCGTCTATGGGGTTGTATTCAATGATGTTTACTTTGGCCGGTACTTTTTTGCAGTAGGCTGCCAGTTCCTTTGCATCCTGCACCGCATCGTTGAAATCTTTGAATACAATGAATTCGAATGTGACGCGGGTGCCGGTTTTTTCGTAAAAATAGTTGAGTGCTTCGGCCAGTGCATCGAGCGTATTCTGCTCGTTAATGGGCATGATCTTGTTGCGCTTGTAATCGTTGGCCGCGTGCAGTGAAAGGGCAAGATTGAATTTCACTTCATCATCGCCCAGCTTCTTAATCATTTTTGCAATACCCGCCGTAGAAACCGTAATGCGTTGTGGCGACATGCCCAGCCCGTCGGGTGCAGTGATGCGTTCAACCGAATCGAGCGTGTTGCGGTAGTTGAGCAGTGGTTCGCCCATGCCCATATATACAATGTTGGTGAGCGATTGCTGATAATGCTGCTGTGCCTGTTCCTTAATAAGCGCCACCTGATCGTAAATTTCCTCGGCTTCAAGATTACGCAAACGGGCCAGGCGGCCGGTGGCGCAAAACTTACAGGTTAAACTGCAGCCCACCTGCGACGAAATGCAGGCTGTCATGCGTGTTTCGGTAGGGATGAGCACACCCTCCACAATATTTCCGTCGTGCAAACGGAACGCTGATTTGATGGTACGGTCGCGGCTCACCTGAAATGTATCCACACACACGGCAGGCAGCGAGAAGTTGGTTTCCAGCAGTGTGCGCGTGTCTTTCGAAAGGTTGGTCATCCCTTCAAAACTCCGCGCCGATTTCTGCCAGAGCCATTCCCAAACCTGTTTCGCACGAAAAGCCTTTTCGCCGTGTTCGGTAAAAAATGCTTTCAGCTCATCTTGCGAGAGCGTGCGAATGCTGCGTTTTTCAGTGGATTTCATTGTGGGGCAAAGGTACGGAAAAGCCAGTAACCCTTCGGGTGGCTTTTAATACGTATAAAACATTTTGGAGCGAACCTTTTAGTGCAACAAAATACTGTCCGGCTCCGGCTTTCCGTTCCAATTTGCCAAAACAAAAATTAGTTTGGGTTCAACTCTCCGAGGTCTTTAAGACCTCGGAGAGTTTGGGATTAGTTTATTTTTGTTTTGGCAAATTTCCACTGCAATCCGGGCTAAGAAATCATTTCGTCTGGTATTTCAAATTACCACACACTTTTGTACACCGGGAATCAATCCCACACATACTTCCAGCTTCCGTCCTTCTGTTTTTTCCAAACGGTGTGATAAACGCCCGGATACTTCGATACTTTACCCGAAGTATCTGTATAACTCCATTCATAATGTCCGTATGAATGCCCCAGATCGCCCGACTCAGCGGCATCCACATAATCGGGCGACCATTTCGCTTTGGCGGTTTTGTAAAAGTTGGAAGTGTGATAATTCCGTATCGCATTGCGGCCGCTGATGAGTGTGTCGTTTTCCCGTTTAATCACAGCCTGCGAATCGGCATAGAAGTAAAATGCTTCGGCAACCGATTTTTCGGCACACATGGTTTCAAATGCTTTTTCGGCTGCGCGTATTTCGGCAATGCTTTGTTCGCGCAGGTTTTCGGATTTTGTTTGGCATGCGTGGATGCTCAGCAGCAGGAAAGAAAAAAGAAGATAGCGCATGATAGTCTCTGTTTGACTCACCAATTTACCACTTTCTTTTTTCCTGTAACTTCGCTTAGTCAATTTTGTATATGCGCTATCTCTCTGCAAAAGCCGTTTTCTCGGCACATACGGGTTTTGTTCCGCACGGTGTGCTGGTGCTTGATGATGCTGGTGTGGTTTGTGATTTGCTGCGGCCATCAGAAGCGGATGCACTTGGTGTGAAGCCCGAATTGTTTGAGGGTGTGCTTTGTCCCGGATTTGTAAACGCGCATTGTCACCTCGAACTTTCGCACCTGCGCGGCGCCATAAGCATGCATACTGGTTTTGCCGGTTTCGCAAAAGAGCTTATTCCAAAACGCAATCTGCTGAGTGTTGCCGAAATTGAGCAGGCAGCAGCCGAAGCCTGCGAGACACTCTACAACAGCGGTACGCAGGCCGTGGGCGATATTGCAAATACCACACATTCGTTTGCAGCTAAAGCAGGCAGCCGCATGCACATTCACACATTTATTGAATTGCTGGCGTTAAATCCTGCGCTGGCCGGTAAAGTGCTGGAAAGCGGAAAAGCCTTGCTGGCCGGATGCCCCCAGCCGGCCTCGCTTACACCGCATGCGCCGTATTCTGTTTCCGAAGTATTGCTGCAAAGCATAGCTGTATCTGATGATACACTGCCGTTCAGCATTCATAACCAGGAAAGCCGGGCCGAAAACGAATTTTTTGAAACCGGCAAAGGCCGTGTCAACGAGTTGTATGCATTTCTCGGTATCGACATAAGCTGGTTTACACCGCCCGGCTGCAATGCCCTGCGGCGCACGCTGCCCGAACTCATTACCGGTCGTCCGCTGCTGCTGGTGCATAACACGTTTACATCAACCGATGATTTGCAATGGGCCGAAACGCAGCACAGCAATCTTCACTGGTGCTTTTGTCCCAACGCCAATTTATATATCGAAAACACGCTGCCTGACTTCATGCAGTTTTATACGCAGGGTGTGCGCTGTTGTGTGGGCACCGATAGTCTGGCATCCAATCACAGCCTTTCGATACTTGATGAGCTGAAAGTAATTACCGCCGCTGCGCCCGGCATTCCCGCTGCTGTATTGCTGCAATGGGCCACAGCAGGAGGTGCCGCTGCATTGAATATGCCGCATATCGGTAGTTTTGAAAGAGGCAAAAAGCCGGGAGTGATTTTGCTGCAAGGTGTGGACGCACACAGCGGCATTGCACAAGATGCGGGCGTTACACGTATTTACTGATTCATTTTCATCAGCGCTTCGGCCACTACCATGTCTGACGGTGTGGTGAGCTTGATATTCTCCTTATTGCCTTCGGTAAGTGTAATGCTTTTGCCCGATGCTTCCACCACACTGGCATCATCGGTAAAATGCGGCCGGAACACTTGCTGATAGGCATTTTTCAATACATCGCTGCGGAAGCATTGCGGTGTTTGCACCAGCCTGAATGCTTCGCGGCTGGCTGCAAGGCTTGTGTCGCCTTCCACACGCCGGATGGAATCGGTGAGTGGTACTGCCGGAATGCCGCTGCCATGCGAAACGGCTGCACCGAAAGCGCGTGCAATTGTTTCAATACTCACCAGCGGCCGCACGGCATCGTGTACGCCAACCACATCGGCTGTTACCAGCGCCAGTCCGTTTTTTACCGACTCGAAACGGGTAGTGCCGCCTTTGGCAAGCTGCACGTCAAAACCGCCGCTGCCAAATTGCCGCTTCAGTTCTTCCCACCGCCCGAATTCATTTTCAGGGAGTACCAGCACCACCTGCATAGTGGCATCAAACAAGGCAAACTTTTCGAGTGTGTGAATAAGCACCGGCTTCCCGTTAAGGAGTAAAAACTGTTTGGGAATGGCTGCATTCATGCGGCTTCCGCTGCCTCCGGCTACAACTATTACTGCTTTTTTCACGTGCGTGGCGTACAATATTGTGTTCACCCCGAAAGTACAGGTTTTGCATTGTAATGCAAAAGGCGGTAATTCCTGAAGAAACTACCGCCCGGCACCTGACCAGAGAAAATTGGTGCGCTGCTGTATTATTATTCAGTTGTTCAGATAACCGATTGCCCCAGCGATGTAGCGTAAAACAAAAACATAAGCAAGACCGCAAGTAAAAAACTCAGAAGCACGCGTTGCAAGTGAATTGACATGATATTGTGTTGTTTAGTTGTTTACACACACTGCATCAAAAAAAACGAAGACCTACCTTAGCACCTGCCCATGCACGAACTGTCCAGCGGTTATCATAAGTCCGGTTATAAAAATCAAACGGAACAAAACCAGCCATCGACTCATTGCCGGCCATTCCTTGTATGTCATATACAAACAAGTTGAGCGCAGGTCCGGCGGTTAAAGAAATATTTTTGGTAATATGGAAATCAACCAGCGGTTCTAGTCGCACCAGTTCGCTAACCCGTTCGTTAAATCTGTTACGGCTGATGTGGTGGCCGGTAAGATCAATTACCAGATCCATACGAGGTGTGAGGCGAATGGCAGAACCTATTCCGTAGTGATACCCCCAGTACAGATCATTGTTTCGAGGCGTAAAACTGGCACCGATAATATTGTGAAACAAGTGGCTTCCCGTGTGAAACGAAATATTGCCAACCATGCTTTCTGTGGCTGCGAGTTCAAGCTTATGATAGCCGTGGCGCACAAAACTGAATACGCCGATGCTTACCCCATCCACACTGTCGGCAAAATTAAATACACCAAGCTGAAGCCCCTTCACATTGCGCGCATAGTTTACCGCACCAGAAACTTGTGCGCCTTTTATGTTACCGTTGGCAATGTTAAGCGCACCGGCTATTTGCACGCCGCGCAGGTTGCCGGCATAGTTTACCGAACCGGCAACCTGAAACAGTTCGGCATCATTTCCCGCAAAATTGAAAGCGCCTGATAGCTGTGCCCCGCGCGCAGTTCCCGAAACAATATTTCCGCTGCCACCAAGCTGAATACCGTTGAGTTGCCCTGCATAATTGAAACTACCGGCAGCCTGCAAACCTGTTGCCATTTTTTGTGTCATGTTTGCTACTCCGCTCACTTGCAAGCCCGTTGTGGCTTCGGCCATGTTCATTACACCGCTTATCTGTACACCTGAAATTGAGTCAGTAGTAAGGTTGAGAATACTGCTGAACTGCATGCCTGAAATTTGCCCCGTGCTTGTGTTAAACAGCAAGGCTGCCTGCGATTGTATTGGCGTGCTGTCTGATATATTTCCAAACAATGCAAGCTGGTGCTGGCCATTATTGATTCCGATAATGGTAACTGATGCATTCTTTTTTGGGCTGGCCGGTTTCAGCGAATCTTGTTGCGCTATGGCTGCCGTGCTCAGTAATAAGCCAAAAAGAATAGAAATTGATTTCATGTTTTTTCCTGTTGTTCATTACTAGAACAGGAAACATTGTGCATACCCCTATGTCGGGGGAAAATATATCCGGCCAAAAAATAGTTTAAATATTGAGATGATTTCGGAGAAAGAAACAAACAACCCTAAGTTGGGTTAAGTGCAGGAAAGGTAACAGGCTCTTAGAGAAACCGGAAAGCCAATGAAGCACCAATCCAGGCCCGTCTGGTGTATTCCGGGGTTGTTTTTTGGTAAAAGGGAGAGCCGATATACGGTGTAAACCAATTCTCTGTAGTTGAATTGGTGTAAAGATTAACTACCGGGCCGGCTGCAATGGAAAAAGTTGAAACCGGAGCCCATTCAACACGGGGAGTAAGTTGCACGAGCGTGCTTCTTCTGAATGTAATGGCCGAGCGGTTGATGTGCTGGCTGGTATAGTCAACCGTGAGACGAAGGTTTTTTTTCTGGTTGAGATTGAAGCGGGTGCCGGCACCATAGCCGATACTCCAGTAAGGATGATCGGGTAAAACGCCGATGCCGGCCACAAGGATATTGTAAAAACGGGGAATTCCTGAACGGAATGAAGCATTCAGATATCCTTTTTCATTTCCCGAAATTTCGAGCTGATGTACACCATTTTTCACAAAGCTCATTACCCCGAATATCGCGCCCGATTCGTATTGTTTGCAAATGTTGAAAGGTGCTATCTGAAAGCCGTTAAGGCGGTTTGTACGATTTAAAAAACCGGCAAACTGAAAGCCTTCAAGATCATATTTTATCCAGTTTATACCGCCTGCCAGCTGACCTGCTTTGCCAGAGGAGCCGTAGTTTACAAACGCAGCAACCTGAATTGCATGCATTGTATCGGTTACAGCATTAATTGCTCCCGAAACCTGCATGCCGGAAATCTGTTTGGCATAATTCACACTTCCAGCAACCTGAATACCATCGAGGTGCCCATAAATTGCATTGACCGCCCCCGAAACCTGCGTGCATTGAGCATTACCAAGAATACCGTTCACACTGCTTGCTCCCTGTACACCATAAAAATAGTTGTTGGCGAGATTTACTGCTCCTGAAACCTGCATGCCGCGCATGGTATCAAGTGCAAAATTCCCGCAACCCGCAAGCTGAACACCAGTCGTTTTTTCAGTTACGATGTTAAATGCTCCGGCGGCCTGAACGCCTTTCATATTGCCCGTTACCACATTTGCGGCACCGGCAATCTGTACATACTGCACATCGCCGCGGTCAAAGTTCAGTATGCCGCCAAGCTCAAATACATCGGTGCCTCCGGTGTAGCCGGCTAAAACATTGAACGAGTATTTGTTGCGCGTTTTCCCGGTAAGCAGTCCGCGCGTGGAAAGCCCCGGTACAAGCGATACCTGTGAGTTGCCTTTAAACACATCGTCTTTCAGGTTACTGAATTGAATGCGCTGTGCACGGTTCAGTAATCCGTTGGCCCACTCAAAACGCAAACGATTAAATTCGGTCGAAACACTATCGGGCGCTGCATTTGTTACCCCGTACAGCGAATCGGTTCGCTGCTCCTGTGCATTGAATATCGGTTCGGGAGCAGGAATCGGACGCAGGGCTATATCAGCCGTAAGGTTCGATTTCGGAGTGATGGTGATTGTAGTATCGAAATACCCGATGCGTTTCACGCGCAGGTGCATGGACTCTTTTCCTGCAGGCACAGTGAGCGAGTAAAATCCATACACATCGCTCAGTACAGCTACAATGCGTGCGGTGTCAACTACTGTTACATCGCGCAATACATAACCACTTCGTTTGTCGGTAATATAGCCGCTTACCTTGTATTCTACTTTTTTGGGCGGAGTCACCACTACGGGAGGAAGCGGTGCCGGAGCTGCAACGAGTATAAGATGATTGCCGCGTACTTTATAATTTACGCTGTTCTCAAACAGTTTGTCGAGCGCACGCCGTACCGTTTCATTTATCACGTTCAGCGTGGTAATCCGGTTTCTGTCGAATGCGTGCTGCGAATAGGAATAATCGAAACCGGCTTTGTCGGCAATAAGAAGGAAAATATCTTCGGTGCGTTTGTTTTCGGCTTTGAGCGTAATTTTTCGTTCAAGTGGTGTGGTGCTTACCTGTGCATGAACAGAAGCAAAGAGCAAAATGAAAATAAAAGACCAAAAAGTACGCATCAGTTGCAGCCTGAACCGTCTATGTAGATCGTGTTGCCTTGTCGTGTGGTGCTTACATTCAACGATTCACGTATTGCGTAAAGCACTTCTTCGAGTGGTGCCGATTGATGACGTGAACTGAAAAGGCAGTTTTCAAGTTCAGGATTCCGGATGATGAAATTCACGCTGTATGCATCGCCAATTTCATCAAGCACTTTTGACAGCGGTTTATTGCGGAAATGTAGGAAACGCGTGCGGAATGCAAATGCATTGGGATCATCCATAATCAGCTTGCGCAGTTTTTTGGTGCGCAGGTTATAGATGCCTTCTTCACCTGCAATAAGCTCAATCGAATCATTTGCAGCAGCGCATCGTACTTTTCCGCTTTCTACACTCACCAGCACTTCTTCGCGGCCGGGATAGGCTTTTACATTGAACGAAGTGCCCAGCACACGCACATCAACCGGTCCGGCATGAATGATGAACGGCTTTTTTTCATCGCGCTGAATTTTGAAGTAGGCTTCTCCGGTAAGCGTTACCTCGCGCACATCACCCGTAAACTGTTCGGGATAATCGAGTCGTGTGCTGTTGTTGAGGTGCACGGTGGAACCGTCGCTCAGCCGGCTTTCCACGGGCTTATCAGTAGCGGCCAGCGAGCGCTGTAAAGGCTGCTCGGTTTGCGAATTGAGGATGAAAATGGTAGCGGCAATGCCAATAATCAATGCCACCGAAGCCGCAATGCGCACAGGGCCGAGACGTTCCCAAAGGTTTTTTACCACAGGTGTTTCGCTGCTGCGTTCGCCTGTTTGCCCGGCTTCGGGTTGTATGTGCATGCGTGCCTGAAGGCGTTTCCAGGCAGCATCTTCATCAAATTGCTGCGGAGCAAAAACTTCGGGTGCATGATTCCAGATTTCGCCAAGCTGTTCGAGATACAGCTTATGGTCGGGATGTGCTGCGCTCCACGCACTAAGCAGGGCAAGATCTTCGGCGCTGCATGCTCCGCTCATATAACGTGCGAAGAGTGCATCGCTGTCGGCCTCACTGAGACCGCTGATGATGTATGTATTTTCTTCGCGCATGTTAGTGATTTCTGAAGAGGTGAGTGAACAGTGTAACAACAACAAGCGGCAGGTAGTGAACAAGTTGCTCGCGCATAATGCGCAGGGCTTTCCCCATCTGGTTTTCCACTGTTTTTACAGAGATGTTCATCACCTCGGCAATTTCTTTGTATTTCAGTTCTTCGAAGCGGCTCAGTTCAAACACCCGGCGGCATTGCTGCGGAAGTTTTTCGAGCGCCTGTGCAATCGCTTTTTCAAGTTCTTTTGTGCGCAGTCCAGGCAGTGCTTCCTCGCGGGTATGGGCCACCTGAAGGTGAACGCCACTGTCGAGACTTACATTGCGTTTCTGCTTTTCGGCATGGTTCAGCCCGGTGTTATGTACGGCTCTGTAGAGGTATGATTTCATGGAAACCACATCGGGCAGCTGTCCGCGTTTTTCCCAGATTTTTAAAAATACCTGCTGTACCAGTTCTTCCGCTTCATCGGCATCATTTCCGGTAAAACGCAGCGCATAGTTGCAGAGCGGATTGTACCACTGCTTAAACAACTCGCCGAAAACCTGCTCGTTGCCTTCGCGGATAGCCGCACTTAGCATCATGTCATTCGTTTCCGTAAGGAGCATGGCTGTCTGCGTAGCAGAATGTGAAACGGTTATGTGAAATGCTGCGGTGGCCATTTTCCCTGATTACTGGAATAATGACAATCGTCAGCCCGGCTTCCCCTATGCGGGAAGGGGATTTAATGCTGTAATTTAGTAAAAAATTGCTAATCAACACGTTAATTTAATGAGTCGGCCTTCTTCATGGTTGATCCGGCAGGTGTTTTTGTTTCGCGGAAGGAGGTGATAATTCGCTCCATTTCAGGCTTGTGCTTTTCGTAGCGGCTTTCCAGTGTCCAGATCAGCAGCTGATAAAAGCCGGTTTCGGTTTCAATGGTGGTGAGCTGGTACACCATGTTTTCGCCTTTGAACTTTGCCTTAACTTCGGTTTGTATGGCTTTGTAATTACCCAGATTACGTGTTGATGCCCGGTAAAGACCGGTACTGTCGAGCCGGCGCACGGCAATTTTCATATACGTTTCAAGGTCATAATCCAAGCCGAAAGAGGCAATTTTCTCCTTCGACTCATCAATAACCATTACATAAAGCTCTGCATTCCGGTCGGCATATTGCAAGGAAGCATGCTCGTCGAAATCGCCCGCTGTCATGGTAGAAGGAAGATCGAGCGCATAATGGCCCCCGTTCATCGAATCAATTACAGCCGACATACGGGGTGCAGGGCGCTGCATGAGCCAGAATGTGACTGCCGCCGCAGCAAGAATCACGGCCAGCACAGTCCATAATGTTTTCCGGTTTTTCATAGGGTCTCAGCGCCGAAATTACGAAAAAAGCCGGAAGCACTGCCTCCGGCTTTATAAGCGTATTTACTTACTGAATAAGTGCAGGTTTCTGTCTCTTACCGGCTCCGCTCGAAGAGACAGAACATTTTCTGTTTCAAGGGACAATGAAATTTTTCGCTGTCACTTCCTGCATAGTCTCCGCTGTCATTCCGAGCGAATCCTACGCTGTGATTTCAAGCAAAATCTACACTGTCATTTCGAGCGAATCCTACGCTGTCATTCTGAGCGAATCCTACGCTGTGATTTCAAGCAAAATCTACACTGTCATTTCGAACGAATCCTACGTTGTCATTTCGAACGAAGTCGAGAAATTACAGCGTACCCCGCAGCATCTGTTCGCGCTCAATCGACTCAAACAGGGCTTTGAAATTGCCGGCGCCAAAACCTTTGGCACCCATGCGCTGAATGATTTCGTAGAACAGCGTGGGGCGATCTTCTACCGGGCGTGTGAAAATCTGAAGCAGGTAGCCGTCTTCATCGCAGTCGATGAGGATGCCCAGCTTTTGCAGCACTTCAAGGTCTTCCTTGATGGCGCCCACGCGCTGCGGAATTTCATCGTAGTATGCCTGCGGCGGAGCCGTGAGGAATTCCACGCCGCGTGAACGCAAGGCCGTTACCGTGCGGATAATATCGTCGGTTGCTACGGCAATGTGCTGTACGCCGGAGCCTTCGTAAAAATCAAGATACTCCTCAATTTGCGAACGCTTCTTGCCTTCGGCAGGCTCGTTGATCGGGAATTTGATGCGGCCGTTTCCGTTCGACATCACTTTCGACATCAGCGCAGAATATTCGGTATGAATCTGCTTGTCGTCGAACGAAAGGAAGTTCACAAAGCCCATCACATCTTCATACCACTTTACCCAGGTATTCATTTCACCCCAGCCCACATTACCTACCATGTGGTCGATAAACTTGAGGCCTACAGGCTCAGGATTATAATTTGATTCCCACTTCTGGTAGCCGGGCAGGAATATGCCTTTGTAATTTTTACGCTCCACAAACAGGTGTACGGTTTCGCCGTAGGTGTAAATTCCCGAGCGAACGGTTTCGCCATGCTCGTCTTTTTCAACCGTAGGCTCCATAAACGGTTTTGCACCACGCTTCACGGTTTCTTCAAACGATTTGCGGGCATCATCCACCCAAAGCGCAATCACCTTTACACCATCGCCATGCTTTTTGATATGCTCGGCAATGGGCGAATCGCTGTTGAGCGGAGTGGTGAGTACAAGGCGGATTTTATCCTGCGCCAGCACATACGATGCACGGTCGCGCACGCCTGTTTCCAGGCCTGAATAAGCCAGCGACTGAAAGCCAAAGGCTGTTTTGTAATAATGTGCAGCCTGCTTGGCATTGCCCACATAAAATTCAACGTAATCGGTACCCAGGAGAGGGAGAAAATCTTGTGCACCCTCGAAAATTTTTTCGAGACTGTATTCTACATTTTTGAGTTCGGTTGACATGATGATGTTCTTTTTGTAGTGTAAAGAATTGGTTTATCGGCTGTGGGTTTGGAAACACAGCCGGTTATGACCACATGGCCATCATGTGCGGACGGATGATGTTGCGTAGCGACATATCCTTACAAAGGTAAGAAATACCGGCTTTGCAGACCATCTTATTCTGCCCACGATTTATAGTACACGCCATCATCAATGGCGAGTGCGGCTTCGGTTACCTGCAGCGGACGGAAAGTATCTACCATTACGGCAAGTTCGGCTGTTTCTTTCTGGCCGATGCTGCGTTCCATGGCTCCGGGGGCGGGGCCGTGCGGAATGCCTTTCGGGTGCAGGGTAATATGGCCCTGCTCAATATTGTTGCGGCTCATAAAGTCGCCGTCCACATAATACAACACCTCATCGCTGTCGATGTTGCTGTGGTTGTAAGGCGCCGGAATAGCCTGCGGGTGATAGTCGTAAAGGCGCGGGCAGAATGAACACACCACAAATGCGGCAGTTTCGAAAGTCTGGTGAACCGGCGGCGGCTGGTGAACGCGGCCCGTAATGGGTTCAAAGTTGTGAATGGAGAAGCCCCAGGGGAAGTTGTAGCCGTCCCAGCCCACCACATCAAACGGATGCGTGGCATACACGAGTTCGTGAAGCTGGCCTTCTTTTTTGATTTTTACAATGAAATCACCCTTTTCATCAAACGTTTCCAGCTCGGTGGGCAGTTTGTAATCACGCTCGCAGAAAGGTGAATGCTCAAGCAACTGACCCGATGAACTCTTGTAACGACGAGGGGTGAAGAACGGATGAGGACTTTCCACATACAGCAGACGATTGTCTTCGGTGTCGAAATCAATCTGGTAAATCATGCCGCGCGGAATAATCAGGTAATCGCCGTATTCAAACTGAATATTGCCCATGAGTGTGCGCAGCGTGCCTTTACCTTTGTGTACGAAAAGCATTTCGTCGGCATCGGCATTTTTATAGAAATAGCTGCGCAGCGATTTACGCGGTGCGGCAAGGCCCAGCACACAATCGCTGTTCACCAGCAAATCAGTGCGGCTGTCGAGAAAATCATCTTTGGGCGCCACCTGAAAGCCTTTGAGCAGCATGGGGCGGATGTTTTTAGCCACCGCAATTTTCGGGCTCACCTCTTTCGAACTCAGAATTTCCTTGATCTGAGTGGGGCGATGTGTATGATAGAGCAGGGAAGAGTGGTTGTTAAAACCTTCTGTTCCGAAAAGCTGCTCGTAGTAGTGGCGGCCGTTGGGCTGCTGAAAAACAGTATGCCGTTTTTGCGGGAAGTTGCCGAGACGGTGATAAATGGGCATAGGTTTGATTTTGAAAGTTTCAAAACTAACCCATGCCTGCGGGTGCAACAATGACAGATGTCAGCCGAAACAGTAATTCAGTTCAGCCGTTTGCGCGGAATAAAAAAGTGTAAATAATCACGTCCTGCACAAAATGCAGCGCCCACGCAATGCCCAGTCCGCTTGTTTCTGCTGTGGCCTTTGAAGCCACGTAGCCCAGAAGTCCGGCCATGAGCACACCCACCGGCCCGCCCGGATTGCCGCCCCAGTGTGCCGCCCCAAATACCAATCCTGAAATAAGAAATACCGTGGAGGCAGGTGTATAACCCGTAAGCATTCCGTTTATCCCGAAACGGTAAATAATTTCCTCGCCAAACGAATTGGTGAGCGAAAAGAGCACAATCCAGAAAATCATTTCCGGTTTAAATGTTCCCGCCTGAGCCCGTGTAAAAAACATGAAACCAAACGTGGCCGCACTGATGACAAAAAGCAAGCTGAAAAACTCCTGCGTCCAGCTTTTCTTTCCCGAAATCCCCAGTAACGTCATTTTCCCGGCAGCAACACCGGTTTGCCCGATGCGGAGCAGCTGCACACTTTGCGGAGCAGCCTTCAGCGTTACAAACATTACCACAAAAGCCAGCACCAGTGCAAAAGCCTGATACTGGATGATTTTATTGATAAACGGATTTGCATGCAGCTGAATGCCTGTTTGCGGAATAACGTGTGAGGCGAGATAAAGAAGCAGGGTTGCCGCAATGCCAATACAGGTAGCAAGAATCAGTTTCGTCATACCGCAAAGATCAGGCAGTATGAGGAATGATAAAATTGATGTATGATAAGAAATGGTTTTCCCGCGAAAATTGTTCTTTTGAAGAAACGGTATTCCTGTTTATTTCCCGGTATTGCTCTGGTGATTTTCTTCAATTATTGCAACAGAACAGGGGTAAGGATTGGCAAGTATTACAGTGAGCAACGCTGCCTGTTCATGTGAATTCAGGTTAAAGCTACAACGTCCGTTTGTTATAGGATTCATCACCGTCGGGAAAGCGAATAATTGTCCGTCGATAAGTATGGCAATTTCCCTGCCTGTATTTCGGGTTGTCATTTCGCGCCAGAGTGTCGTGTAGGCCTGCGTGAATTTTAGTTCGATGCCCGGAAGGCCGCCCTGTGTGGAGTGTGTTACTTCGGTAGTTTTCGGATGAATGGTTGCTGCGGATGAGGTGCTGATAAGAACTACCTGACATAAATTAGGGTCGTCATATACACTGGTAAATTCAGCGCGTACGGGAAGTGAAAAACGAAACAGCTTGAGTGAGTCGTTAAGCATGAGGTTAAGTTTGGCCGTGTCTTTTAAATGCACAAAGCCCAGCAGCGGATACTCGCCCTGGTTATATTGCTCCTGCGGCTGGTAGGGTGTCATCAGGGTAAACAGCCGCGTGAAAAATGCTTTCAGCGTGTCGTTTGTATCATAATCTTCAAGATAAGTGC
Organism: Bacteroidota bacterium; assembly: GCA_020402865.1. Lineage (NCBI taxonomy): Bacteria > Pseudomonadati > Bacteroidota > Bacteroidota bacterium. The sequence continues at coordinate 163,198 of JADBYT010000001.1, forward strand.
TGAGAAACTTAGTGGCAGCGTATGTTTCGCTCAATACAAGTTCGCCTTGTTGTTGAATGCACTCGCGTAGCCGTTTTTTGTGAACAGCGCCGGTGTCAGAGGAAAGGAACTCAAGAAAAATCAGGTTGCCTTCGGTGCGCGTGGCCATTTTTTCGTTTCCCGCCTCAATGGCATTCATTCTTTTCAGGAGAGCTGAATTTACTTCCTTTACCTGCTCCGGATTTCCGTTTACTTCAAGTTTGTAAACCGACTTAATTTTGCTGGTGTTGCAGCTGTAAAGCGCGCCAATAAAGGCAATAAGAATAAAACACGATTTTTTCATCCGTTGATACTTGTTGGCCGAATGAAAGTAAGAAAAAAAAGAAGGGGTGTAATTACGGCTGATTTTTCTTTAACCCGATAGCCGGCCTTAACCTGCTGTGGTAAAGTGCTGCTGCACTCACCGTTTTTCCTTCTGTGCGGAGTTTCGCGCGTTCGTCTTCGGGCAGTTTTATCCAGTTGCGGCACTCCTCGCTGCAACAATGCTCCATGCGTACGGCGCATTCATCGCATTGGATAAACAGTACGTGGCAATCGGTATTGGCGCAGTTTACGTGTGTGTCGCACACATTGCCGCATTGGTGGCAGGAGGCAATTACATCATCCGTAATGCGTTCGCCGAGCCGTTCGTCAAACACAAAATTTTTGCCGATGAATTTCGACGGGAGCTGCTGCGTTTTTACCTGACGCGCATATTCAATAATGCCGCCATGCAGCTGGTTTACATCTTTATAGCCGTGGTGCCGCAGCCAGGCGCTGGCTTTTTCGCAACGTATGCCGCCGGTGCAATACATCAGCACCTTGCGCTCTTTATCCTCGCCAAGCAGGTCGAGCACCTCATTAAGTTCTTCCTTAAACGTATCGGCTTTGGGTAGCACGGCATTTTCGAAATGGCCTACTTCGCTTTCGTAGTGGTTGCGCATGTCCACCACCACCACACCGGGTGTTTCAAGTGCGGCATTGAATTCCTGCGCACTGAGGTGTGTGCCTACGTTGGTCACGTCGAATGTGTCATCGGCCAGTCCGTCGGCCACAATTTTGGATTTTACTTTTATCTGCAGCCGGAAAAACGACTTTCCATCATCTTCCACTGCAATTTTAAACGGCACATCTTTAAATTCGGTGTGGTTGTCGAGCACCTCACGGAAAGCCTGAAAGTTGTGTTCAGGCACACTGAGTTGGGCATTGATACCTTCACGCGCAATGTAAATGCGCCCGAATACGCCCAGCGTTTCCCATTCGCGCCATAGCGTGTTCCGCATTTTTTCCGGGCTGCTGATAATCACATAGCGGTAAAACGAAAGGGTAACACGGCGAAAGGGTTCGGCCATAAGTCGTTCGCGCATTTCCTGCCGGTTCACACGGTTGTATAGCGAGGGCATCTGGAGGTATTTTCTGAAAAACGCAGCAAAGGTAGCCAATCGCTTCCGCCAATACGGCTGATTTTTGTCAGATTTGATGCTGGCGGCTCTGGTATCATACCTATTACTACCTTTACGCGCTATATTTTCTCGCTATGGAAACGGATACTATTCTCGTTATAGGTTCCTCTGGCCAGATCGGCACCGAACTCGTTGCCGAACTCCGCACCCGATACGGCCACGACCGTGTAATTGCTTCCGACATTAAGCCCGCCACGCCTGAGCAGCTCAGTGAAGGCCCCTACGAAGTAATCGACGCCCTGAACCGCGATCAGATCTTTGAGGTGGTGAAAAAATACAAGGTCAATCAGGTTTACCTGCTCGCGGCCCTGCTTTCGGCCACTGCTGAGAAAAATCCCATGTTTGCCTGGAAGCTGAACATGGAAAGCCTCTTCCACATCCTCGAAATGGCCCGCGAAGGCCATATCCAAAAAATATACTGGCCCAGCTCAATCGCCGTGTTCGGTTTAACCACACCACGCGATAATACGCCGCAATTTACTGTAATTGAGCCTACAACAATCTATGGCATCTCCAAACAAGCCGGCGAACGCTGGTGCGAATGGTACCATAATAAATATGGTGTGGATGTGCGAAGCATCCGTTACCCCGGACTTATTGGCTGGAAATCGGCACCGGGCGGCGGCACTACCGATTATGCCGTACATATCTACCACGAAGCATTGGCACATAATACCTATAACTGCTTCCTTTCTGAAAATACCACCCTGCCCATGATGTATATGCCCGATGCCATCCGGGCTACTATCGAAATTATGACAGCCCCGGCCGAACAGATTAAGTTCCGTGGTGGCTATAACATTGCGGGAATGAGCTTTTCGCCCAAAGAAATTGCCGAGGCTATCCGCAAACATCAACCCGGCTTTACAATTACCTATCAGCCTGATTTCCGCCAGGCCATAGCCGATTCGTGGCCGAAAAGCATTGACGACAGCGTGGCGCGCGAACACTGGGGCTGGAAACCGGCTTTCGATCTGCAGCGCATGACTGAAGAGATGTTGGTAAACCTGAAAAAAGTTAATAATCCGGTGTAACCCGGCCTTAATCATTCCCGTAAAAAATGCTGTAAACTGACCAGAACGACATTTTTTCGTCGATTAAAAACACTAGTTTATCTAAATCTAAATCGGAGATACGAAACTATTGTATAGTTTGGATTTCCGAACGATGAAAACCGCTACAGTTACATACAGGATGAAAAAAATTACCCTGATACTGTTATTCATAATCTGTAAGGTGGGCATTGCCCAATCTTACGAGATGTATGGCGGCGACACCATCAATATGATTGATGCGGGTGGCAAACGACAAGGGCGTTGGATCATCTTCGGCAGAATGAAGAAAGATCCGAAATACGCAGCTGATGCCAAAGTGGAAGAGGGCAAGTACCTCAACAGTATGAAAACCGGCATTTGGATTGAGTATTTCCCCACCGGAGTTAAAAAAAGCGAACTTACTTTCCAGAACAACCGTGCCAACGGTCCTGCCGTGATGTATCACGAAAACGGTAAAAAGGCCGAAGAAGGTAACTGGCAGGGTTCGCGTTGGGTAGGGCCTTATAAGCTTTACTACGAAGACGGAACGCTCCGTCAGGAATTCAACTATAATCCGCTCGGACAGCGCGATGGTGTGCAGAAATATTATCATCCCAACGGCAAACTCATGATTGAAGTAAACATGAAAGCCGGTAAGGAAGAGGGGATGATGAAAGAATATTACGAAAACGGCGAGCTCAAAGCCGAGAAATTCTTCAATGGTGGTAATATTGATCCCGCCAAATCACGCACCTATGAGCCCAAAAAGCCCGTAGCTGAGTCGAAAGCTCCCGAAGAAAAAGAAATAAAAGCACCTGCACCGGTGGCAAAAGCCAACGAAATGCCCAACAAAGGCCAGTTTACCGGCGAGGGCTACTGGATTCTGTACACCAACGGACAGATTACCATGAAAGGGACTTTCCACCTGAAAAAACTCATTGACGGCGAGCAGCGCATCTATGATCAGAACGGCATGCTTATCCGTATCAAGCTCTACAAAGAAGGGCGCTACGTGGGCGATGGTCCGCTGCCGGTTGAAGGACAAAGCGGAAAATAAGCTTACATTACCCATAATAACCTGAAACCGCTGCACCTCTCCGTGCAGCGGTTTTGTTTTGAAAGGCCCTCAACAGCCATGTTTTTCTGCTAAATTTGTGGTTCTGCCGCCTGCATGAAATTTGAATAGTACTTATGACAAACCAACCGCCCGCTCAGGAGCTTTTTATTTACAATACGCTTACCCGCACTAAGGAAAAGTTTGAACCGCTTGCTGCCCCGTTTGTGGGTATGTATGTGTGCGGCCCTACCGTTTACAGTGATGTGCATCTGGGCAATTGCCGCACCTTTATTTCATTTGACATGATTTTCCGTTACCTGAAGCACCTTGGCTACAAAGTGCGTTATGTGCGGAATATTACCGATGTAGGCCACCTTACCGATGAAGATGCCGGGGAAGGCGAAGACCGCATTGGCCGCCGTGCCAAGCTTGAGCAGATTGAGCCGATGGAAATTGTGCAACGCTACACCCACGGTTTTCACGAAGTAATGGCGCTCTTTAATGCGCTGCCGCCAAGCATCGAGCCAAGTGCCACCGGCCATATCATTGAACAGATTGAAATGACGAAAGCCATTATCGAAAACGGCCTTGCCTACGAATCAAACGGCTCGGTGTATTTTGATGTGGAGAAGTTTACCACGCAATATAACTACGGCATCCTCTCTGGCCGCACCCTTGATGAACAGATCAATAACACGCGTGATCTCGACGGGCAGAATGAGAAACGCGGCCGTCTTGATTTCGCGCTCTGGAAAATGGCCCGCCCCGAACACCTCATGCGCTGGCCTTCGCCCTGGGGCGACGGTTTTCCCGGCTGGCATATTGAGTGCTCGGCCATGAGCCGCAAGTATCTTGGCGATGCATTCGACATTCACGGCGGTGGCATGGATCTTATTCCCACACACCACACCAACGAAATTGCCCAAAGTGTAGGCTGCTGCGGCAAAGCGCCGGTACGCTACTGGATGCACACCAACATGCTTACGGTAAACGGCAAAAAAATGTCGAAGTCGCTCAACAACTCCATTTTGCCGGTGGAGCTGCTTACCGGTATGGCTGTAGCAGCCGATTCGCCCGTAGCTACACCTTCACAGGCCAAACTCGGCGGCCCGCACAATGTGTTGCGACGTGGCTACACGCCCATGACGGCGCGCTTTTTTATGATGCAGACGCATTATTCGAGCACACTCGATTTTTCGAATGAGGCGCTTGATGCGGCTGAAAAAGGCTTTATGCGATTGATGGCCGGCGCACGCCAGCTTACCAAAATTAAGCCCGCTGAGCAATCGAGCGTAAAGATTGCCGAACTGCGCACCGCTTTCTACGCGGCCATGAACGACGATTTCAATACGCCAATTCTGCTGGCGCATTTGTTTGATGCCGTGCGCATGATCAATAACCTGGCCGACGGCCGCGAAACCATCAACCAGGCTGATCTCGATCAACTCACCGGGTTGTACAATGCGTTTGTGTTCGACATCATGGGCCTGAAAGATGATATTGGCGACAATGCAGCCGGCGGTACTACCGACGGGCTCATGCAGCTCATTATAAAAATGCGTGCAGAGGCAAGAGCCAAAAAAGATTTTGCCACGTCTGATCTTGTGCGCGACGAATTAGCCAAACTCCATATTGTGCTCAAAGACGGTAAAGAAGGCACAAGCTGGGATATTAAAGCATCCGAATAATGAACATGTTTTCGAAATTTACCTTCACGGCGTTACTGCCGGTGGCGCTGCTGGCTGTGTCGTGCAGCAACAACCCGCAAAACGGAGGCAACGATTCCACGTCTTCCAAACCCGCTGTTCCGCGTGTGGCTGCGCCGCTGTTTGCATACGACTCGGCCTTTGCGCATGTGAAAACGCAGGTGGAGTTCGGGCCGCGTGTGCCCGGCTCGGAAGCCCACGCCAAATGCGCGGAGTGGATGAAAAACAAACTCACCGCATACGGCCTTACCGTAACCATGCAGGAAGCACCCATTTCACTCCCCAATGGCCAGCCGGTGCGCATGAAAAACATTTTTGCTGCCTACAAACCCGAGCGCACCGACCGTGTGCTGCTGCTTGCCCACTGGGACAGCCGCGCCATGGCCGACCGCGACACCGCCCGCAAGAACGAAGCCATTGACGGAGCCAACGATGGCGCCAGCGGCGTGGCCGTACTGATTGAAATTGCACGTGTGCTCCAGCAGAAAGATCCCAACATTGGTGTGGACATTCTGCTGGTGGATGCCGAAGACCAGGGAAACAGCGGCTCTGACGAAAGCTGGTGCCTGGGCGCGCAGTACTGGGCCGCCAACAAACCGGCAAACTACAAACCCCGCTACGGCATCCTGCTCGATATGGTGGGCGGCCAGAATCCAATCTTCCCGCGCGAAGGAAACTCATACATACACGCCTCACACGTGCAGGATAAAGTATGGGCCGCCGCCGCCGCTATGGGTTACGGCAATATCTTCATCAACGAACAAACCGGCCCCACTACCGACGATCATGTGCCCCTCAACAAAATTGCCGGCATCCCCACCATCGACATTGTACATTACGATACCAATGCAAATGATTACTTCCCGCACCACCACCGCCACAGCGATAACCTTTCGGTTATTGATGTGAGTACGCTGAAAATGGTAGGCACTGTGGTGCTGGATGTAATTTACAATGAAAATCCCGCAGCGCCGGTAAAATAACCGGGCGGTAAAAGAATAGCATTATTAATATGGAATACAATTTCCGCGAGATTGAGAAAAAGATTCGCAGCTACTGGCGCGATGAAAAAGTATATGCTTCCGAAGCAGGAGGCGATAAGCCTAAATTTTATGCACTCAGCATGTTTCCGTACCCTTCGGGAGCCGGGTTGCATGTAGGACACCCGCTTGGTTATATTGCCAACGATATTGTGGCGCGTTACAAACGAAACAATGGCTACAATGTGCTGCATCCCATGGGATACGATGCATTTGGCCTCCCGGCCGAGCAGTATGCCATACAAACCGGACAACACCCGGCCGTAACCACAGAGAAAAACATTGCACGCTACCGCGAACAGCTTGACCGTATCGGTTTTTCGTTCGACTGGGAGCGGGAAGTGCGCACCTGCGACCCGCAGTATTACAAGTGGACACAGTGGATTTTTTTGCAGCTTTTTGATTCGTGGTACAATTACCGCACACAAAAGGCGGAATCTATTGATACGCTTACAGCCTTGTTTGAAAGCGAAGGCTACACCGGAAACGATGACCGCATCCTGACCGGAAACGAAGAGCACAATCTTGCGCCATTTACTGCGGCCGAATGGAAGGCGTTTGACGAAAAAAAGAAGGCTGATGTGCTGATGAATTTTCGTCTGGCTTATCTCGACGAAGCCTGGGTAAACTGGTGCCCCGGTTTGGGCACGGTGCTGGCCAACGACGAAATTAAAGACGGCGTGTCGGAGCGCGGCGGTTTTCCGGTTGAGCGCAAACGTATGCCGCAATGGAGTTTCCGCATTACCGCATTTGCCGACAGGCTGCTGGCCGATCTGGATACGATTGACTGGCCCGAAAGCGTAAAGGAATCGCAGCGCAACTGGATTGGCCGCTCGGAAGGTGCGTCGTTGTTTTTCCAGCTCGACGGGCATGCGGAGAAGATTGAAGTATTTACCACACGGCCCGACACGGTGTTTGGCGTTACTTTCGTGACACTTGCACCGGAACACGAGCTGGTGGATAAAATAACCACGGCCGAATACCGCGAGGCAGTGGATGCTTACGTGCGCACAGCCAAAAGCAAATCGGAGCGCGAACGGCAGGCCGAGGTGAAAAAGGTGTCGGGTCAGTTTACCGGCGCGTATGTGCTGCATCCGTTTACCGGCGCCAAAGTACCCGTGTGGACGGGCGATTATGTGCTGGCCGGTTACGGTACAGGCGCGGTTATGGCTGTGCCCGCACACGACAGCCGCGACTATGCCTTTGCACGTCATTTCAATTTGCCGATAACTGAAGTAGTAAGCGGCGGCAATATTGAAGTGGAATCGTATGATGCGAAAACGGGCATTCTGGTGAATTCTGATTTCCTGAACGGACTCGATGTAAAGCCGGCCGTGAAACGAGCCATTGAAGAAATTGAAAAGCGTGGCCTGGGCAAAGGCAAAGTAAATTACCGCCTGCGCGATGCGGCTTTCGGTCGCCAGCGCTACTGGGGCGAACCCATTCCGATTTACTACAAAAACGGAATTGCCCATCCGCTCAAGGAAAGCGACCTGCCGCTGGTGCTTCCCGAAATTGAAAAATTTCTCCCCACTGAAACCGGCGAGCCGCCGCTGGCGCGTGCCGAAAAATGGAAGTGGAACGAAAGCACCCGCTGCGTGGACAGCGAAGGCCATCCGCTCGAAACCACTACCATGCCCGGCTGGGCCGGCTCAAGCTGGTATTTTTTGCGCTACATGGATCCGAATAACGGCAATGCGATGGTGGATAAAGGTGTTGCGGAATACTGGAAAAATATCGACCTCTACATGGGCGGCGCCGAGCATGCTACCGGCCATTTGATGTATGTACGCAGCTGGACCAAGTTTTTGTGCGACCGTGGTTTTATTCCGGTGAATGAGCCTGCGCAGAAGCTGATTAATCAGGGCATGATTCAGGGCACAAGCATGATTGCACATGTGTCGGTTGATCGTACTTCTGAACCTGAAAAATACTTTATGCTGCCCGTTGACCAGCCTGTGGTGGAAGGAGTGAGCTTTCACAAAAATTACCTGGTAAATTTTGTGGAGTTTGAAAACGGCAAGTATTTCATCACGCAGGAAGGTGGTGCAAAAACAAGAGAATACGAAGCTACTTTCCGCAATTTCTACTTTGAGGGTGATAAACGCGAACTATTGCCCGCAGTAGAAAAAATGTCGAAGTCGAAATACAACGTAGTAAACCCCGACGACATTTGCGACCAGTACGGTGCGGACACACTGCGTTTGTACGAAATGTTCCTCGGTCCGCTTGATCAGGCCAAGCCGTGGAATACCAACGGCATTACCGGCGTGCACAACTTCCTGAAACGTTTCTGGCGTTTGTTTTTCAACGAAAGCGGCCTTGCCGTAACCGCCGAACCAGCCACCGAAGCCGAACTGAAAGTGCTGCACCGCACCGTAAAGAAAGTGCGCGACGATATTGACCGCTACTCATTTAACACCTGCGTAAGTACGTTTATGATTGCCGTAAACGAGCTTACCGAGCTCAAGAGCCGCAAACGCAGCGTGCTGGAGCCGTTGGCGGTAGCGCTTTCGCCCTTTGCCCCGCACATTGCCGAGGAAATATGGCAGCAGCTTGGCCACAGCGGCAGCATTACCACCGCCCCTTATCCCGTGGTGGACGAAAAATACCTTACCGACGATACGTTTGAGTATCCGGTGCAGGTAAACGGCAAAATGCGTTTCAAATTTCCCGCACCGGCCGATATGCCGCCTGCCGAAGTGGAAAAAGCCATCCTGGCATCGGAAGAAGCGCAGAAATGGCTGGAAGGCAAAACACCCAAAAAGATGGTGGTCGTGCCTAAGCGGATTGTGAATATTGTGATTTAAAAGCTGAAAAGGATGCTCCGGTTAATCAAGTCTGGAGACTTGATTAACCGGAGCGAAAAGTTTCAATCGCTGACGCGATAAACTTTCCGCAGCTTCGAATTTCAATCGCTGACGCGATAAACTTTCCGCAGCTTCGTAACTGCGGGGAAGGAGTATAGCGGAAGACGGGACAGCTGTTTTTTAATTGCACATTCAGATCGTGCTCCTGATTTTTTAAATCTGAACTGCTTGCCTGTTAGTAGTTGAAAATCAGTGGTTTAGTAACCATTTGGCCGCTTGTTTCGTATTTTTAACAGAATTGCGGGGTAAAAAGCAACCTTTTCACATACGAAAAGTCTATAGTTTAACGTCACTTTGGCATATCGTTTGGATTATACCTGCAAACGCTAATTAAACTACGAAAAATGAAAAAGCTTCTTCTCATCTCCGGTTTGCTGGTCGTTGCGGCCACCTCGGCCGTGGCGCAGACTGCAAGCTACCGCAAGGTAAATAACACCGCTTTTAAACGCGGCGAAGAACTTAAATTCCGCTTGCACTACGGTGCGGTAAACGCCGGTGAGGCGGTGGTAAAAGTGGATGAATCGCGCAAGATGATTGCCGGCCGTCCTACCCTGCACATTGTGGCCAATGGTTATTCCAAAGGCGCATTCGACTGGTTTTTCCGCGTGCGCGATTATTTTGAGTCGTATGTGGATGAGGAAGCACTCATTCCCTGGCTGTTTATGCGCCGATGCGACGAGGGTGGTTTTAAAATTACCCAGAATCAGACCTTTAACCACCAGCTTGGTCAGGTTAATTCGAGCGGTAAAATGATGACCGTGCCCAAGAATATTCAGGATATGGTTTCGTCGTTCTTTTTTGCCCGGACCATGGATTATTCAAAAGCCAAAAAAGGTGATTTGTTTGAGGTGAAAACCTTTATGGACGATGAAGTGTGGGATTTGAAAATCAAATTTATAGGCCGCGAAACCATTAAGACCGACCTTGGAAACATTGCCTGCATGAAGTTTGTGCCGGTAGTACAAAAAGGCCGCGTGTTTAAGAAAGAAGATGATCTGCACATCTGGATTTCTGACGATGCCAATAAAATTCCGGTACGCGTGGAAGCGCAGATTCTGGTAGGCTCGGTAAAAATGGACATTACCAGCGCCAAAGGTCTGGCCGTGCCGTTGAAAACCACGAAGTAAGTTTTTTTGAATATACATCCCCGAAGGGCGAAAGCGGAAACGTTTTCGCCCTTCTTTTATTGATGAATGTGCTTTACTTGACAAGCATCATTTTTATCTAATCAACACTCTGGCTATCTTGGCAGTCCAAACAAAAAACACATGCCCGAATTTTCAGAGAAAACGCTTTCGCTGCTTCAGCAATTGCAGGAAAAGCTGGCGAAAGATGGTCAAAGCCTCGATACTTATCTCGAAGGTTATTGCTACAATACACACCTCAGCTACTGGGATTACATAGAACTTGATACGCTGCTGAGCTTGCAGAAGCCGCGCACCACCTATCCTGATGAGCACATTTTCATTATGTATCATCAGGTAACTGAATTGTATTTCAAACTCTGTTTGCACGAATACGGCCAGCTGCGCGAGAAAGGGCGCAACGGCGAACTCAACGGTAAGTTTCTGCGCGAACGTGCGGCACGTATTACCAGTTATTTCGATGCGCTCATTTTCTCGTTCCGCATTATGCGCGAGGGCATGGAGTATGAACAGTTTACCAGATACCGCCTTTCGCTCACTCCCGCAAGCGGCTTCCAGTCGGCGCAATACCGCTTCATTGAAATCTGTTCTACCGATTTTGCCAACCTGGTAAGCGATTCGGAGCGGGAGGCCCTGCGCCACAAACCGCTTGCCGAACAGGCCGCAAAAGCATACTGGCGCTATGGCTCTACCAACGAAGACGGTACGCCCACACTTACGCTGCGCATGTTTCTCGAAAAATACAGCCAGCACTTTTACGAACTTGCCGACGAGAACAAAGACACCAACCTGGCCGCACTCTACCGCAGCCTGCCCGAAACCGAGAAAACCGACGAACTGAAAGACGTTCTCCGCAAACTGGACCGGAATGTAAACGTAAACTGGAAACTCCAGCATTTCCACTCGTCCACACGCTACCTCACCGGCAAACAGCCCGGGCAGGATGTACCCGCCACCGGCGGCACCAACTGGGGCAAATACCTCCCGCCCAAATTCCAGCGCATCATCTTCTTCCCCGAACTCTGGACCGCCGAAGAAATTGAACGCTGGGGCATGCAGTGGGACGACAGTGCCTCCAATCTGGAGAAGGACCGGAGCATGCGCTGAGGGCGTAAGATTGTTTAGATTACAGTTTTGATGTATGCGGATGCCGGGCTACTTTTATTAAAAATAACCCGCATGAAAAAACAACTACTCATTCTCTTCCTGTGTTTGTTTGCCGGAGTAATCAACGCCCAGCGCTGGACACCGGTAATGCTTAACGACACGTTTCATTACCAGAAAGACGGTGATGCCGAAATCAGCGGCTCATTCTTCCCGGTAAGCTACGCCGCAAGCAATGGCGATACCACATTTACGTTTAACAAAACCGGTTGTATAAACTGCCTTACGTTTACAAGCGGCCCGTCGTGCGATTCGTGCTACGGGCTTCAGAATCTTCCGGCAGTTGTAGCTGGTTATTCCATCCAGAAAGCAGTTAACGGTATTTGCACATTTACCGGAAGTGATACACGCATCCTGCAAACCCTTGCTGAAGTGGGCGATAGCTGGACGTTTGCTTCTACGCCTGCTGTAACGGCGCAGGTAATAAGCAAAACACAAACAACCATATTGGGGCAGCCCGACTCGGTAAAAACAGTCCTGCTTTCTACCGGCGATACGGTGGTGTGGTCGGCCACGCATGGTATTGTGCAGTGGCCGGCAGCTTTTGCATCAGGGCAATATTACCGGCTGAAAGGCATTGAAAACCGTAATCTCGGGCACCAGATGCTTACCATGTTTGATTACTACGATTTTCAGACAGGAGATGTGTTTCAGTATTATGGCTTTTCATTCGAACCCGGTTCAGGGCAACTCATTACCGCATGGTCAAAATACACCGTGCTGCAGCGGCAGAATTATTCCGACAGCATTGTATATACGTATGAAGTATATCACAGCAGCCGTTCACAGCAAGCTGCGCAAATGAATATACCGCCCACCTATTCGAATACGTATAATCCCGGATTCGTAAATGTGATTACAAATTGCGCGTCACATCATCTTAATCAGCCCAATCATTCATTAATTGAACCCCGGTTTTTTAATTCATACTCCTATTACCCGCAACGCTATTGGGGTTGCGGTGATACAATGAGCGGAGGAGGAGTAAATGAATGGCAATATTTTCACGACTCACTCAATAACCCCGGAGCCTTCTTCGGAGAATATTCGATGAGTGGTGGTCCTGTTGCATGGTTTCCGCTCAGCAGTACATCTGATACATTATATGGTATTGAGCCATTTTCGCAAAATATACCGCAGTGGCCTATATTTAATATGGCTATTTATGCCCGTTATGTAAAAGGACTTGGGATGATTGAAGCCAACTGGGATCAGCTGTTCGAGTACTCACGTTATGAATTGCTGATGGGGTATGTGAAAAACGGCGATACGGTAGGTACAGTTTATCCGGATACCTATTTCAATCTCAGCACGCCCGAAAATCAGTTGCTTGCTGTACGCAGTTTCCCCAACCCCGCCAACGAATCACTCCGTATTGAACTTGAACAACCAAGCGGCACAGCCCGCATTGAACTGCTCAACCTGCAGGGCGAAGTGGTGGAGCAATTCGCCACAACGAATACCACGCACACACTTTCTACTGCATCAATTCCTTCGGGTACGTATTTGCTGCGTGTAAGCAATGACACCGGCGTGCGTGTGCAGCGTGTAGTAATTGTGCATTGATGGTGATGACAAAAACAGAACGGCCGGACTTTTCAGTTAGTCCGGCCGTTCGTTATTTGTATCGTTCCGCTTACTCGCTCAAATCAAATGATTCAAGGAATTTGGTGGTGTAGTTGCCTTTGATGAAGTTTTCGTCGTTCATCAAACGCAGGTGGAACGGGATGGTGGTTTTTACACCTTCTACTACAAACTCGCTGAGGGCGCGGCGCATTTTGGCGATGGCTTCCTCGCGGGTTTGTGCCATGGTAATGAGCTTGGCCACCATTGAATCGTAGTTAGGCGGAATTGTGTAGCCGGCGTAGATGTGCGAATCAACGCGAACGCCGTGGCCACCGGGTGTGTGCAGCACGGTAATTTTACCGGGTGAAGGACGGAAGCCGTTGAACGGATCTTCGGCGTTGATGCGGCATTCGATGGCGTGCAGCTGCGGGTAATAATTTTTGCCCGAAATGGGTACACCCGAAGCAATAAGAATCTGCTCGCGGATCAGGTCGTAGTCGATAACCTCTTCGGTAATCGGGTGCTCTACCTGAATGCGGGTGTTCATTTCCATGAAGTAGAAATTCCGGTGTTTGTCAACCAAAAATTCCACTGTACCCACGCCTTCGTAGGCCACGGCAGCGCCGGCTTTGATGGCGGCATCGCCCATGCGTTCACGCAGTTCGTCGGTCATAAACGGCGAGGGCGTTTCCTCGGCCAGTTTCTGGTGGCGGCGCTGAATGGAGCAATCGCGTTCGCTCAGGTGGCACACTTTGCCGTATTGGTCGCCGGCAATCTGAATTTCGATGTGGCGGGGCTCTTCAATGTATTTTTCCATGTAGAGCGCGCCGTTTCCGAAGGCGGCTTCTGCTTCCTTGCTGGCCGATTCGAAGTTGGCTTCGAGCTGGCTTTCTTCCCAGATAATGCGCATACCACGTCCGCCGCCACCGGCTGTAGCCTTGATGATAACGGGGTAGCCGATTTCTAGGGCATTTTTCTTGGCATCTTCCAGATCGGTCAGGAGGCCTTCACTGCCGGGAATGCAGGGCACGCCGGCTTTCTTCATGGTATCTTTGGCGCTCGATTTATCGCCCATGGCATCAATCTGCTCAGGGGTTGCGCCAATGAACTTGATTTTATGCTCCTGACAGATGCGGGAGAACTTGGAGTTTTCCGACAAAAATCCGTAGCCGGGGTGAATGGCGTCGGCATTGGTAATCTCGGCAGCCGCAATAATATTGGGGATGTTGAGATAGGAGTCTTTGCTGGGCGGAGGCCCGATGCACACAGCCTCATCGGCAAATTTCACGTGCAGCGAGTCTTTATCGGCAGTGGAGTAAACGGCAACGGTTTTGATGCCCATTTCGCGGCAGGTGCGGATAATGCGCAGGGCAATTTCGCCGCGGTTGGCCACGAGTATCTTCTTGAACATTTTATCTTTTGCCATAGCTTGCATTCAGATAAGTCAGTAGTGCGGCTGCTCTGCGGTGACAGAGGGCCGGTAAAGAAAAGCCGGATGTGATTCCGGCATTTGGTTACTGCAGAAAGGCTGTTTAGGCCAGCTCTACAAGGAACAGGGGCTGATCATACTCCACCGGCGAAGCATCGTCAACCAGCACTTTTACAATGCGGCCGCTGATTTCGCTTTCGATTTCGTTGAACAGCTTCATGGCTTCGATGATGCAGGTTACCTTACCCGGTTTGATTTCGTCGCCTACGTTTACAAACATCGGCTTATCGGGACCCGGTGAGCGGTAGAACGTACCAATCATGGGCGATTTTATGGTAACTGTATTGGCCGACTCGGCAGCTGCGGGTTTGGCGGCCGGGGCAGTGGTTTCGGCAGCTGGTGAAGCTGTAACTACTTGAGCGGCCGGAGCAGCCTGTACTACGGGCATAGCCTGCTGATATACCACCGGAACATCTTTGGCCGATTTGCCGCTCGTGGTCTTAATCACGATCTTAATGTCAGTGGTTTCCAGTTCAACTTCGCTGACCCCTGATTTGGCCACGAACTTGATCAAGTCCTGGATTTCATTCAGTTTCATTGCGTGCGTTTTAAGTAAGGTTCTCTTGTGTTGGGAGGGTAAATATAGACTTTCCGTCTGATAAACAAGTATGCCGGGGCGGGGAACCTGTTTTTCAATGGAAGTTTAATTCGTGTCGTATGACCAGCGCAGGTAAATGGCGCCCCAGGTAAAGCCGCCGCCAAAGGCCGAAAGAATAATATTATCGCCCTTTTTCAGTTGCTTTTCGTAATCCCACATCAGCAGCGGAATGGTGCCGGATGTGGTATTGCCATAACGTTCAATGTTCATCAGCACTTTGTCGCCGCCAATGCCCATACGGTTTGCGGTGGCGTCAATGATGCGTTTGTTGGCCTGATGCGCCAGCAGGTAAGCCACATCGTCTGATTTCAGGTTGTTTCGTTCCATGATATTGGCCGAAACTTCTGCCATATTATACACTGCGTGCTTATACACAGCCTGTCCTTCCTGATACACGTAGTGCATTTTCTTCTCTACCGTTTCGGCAGTTGGCGGATAAGCAGAGCCGCCGGCTTTCATGTGCAGGTGCTGACAGCCGTTTCCATCGGCATGCAGCATGAAATCCTGAATGCCGTTTTCGTCTTCCGAAGGCTCCAGCAAAACTGCGCCCGCGCCATCGCCAAAAATAACACAGGTGGTTCGGTCGGTATAGTCAATAATGGCCGACATTTTATCGGCGCCTACTACGATTACTTTTTTGTAGCGTCCGGTTTCAATAAACTGCGCCCCGGTAGCCAGCGAGTAAAGAAAACCCGAGCAGGCCGCCGAGAGATCGAAGCCCCAGGCATTTTTCATGCCCAGTGCTGCGGTTACAATGTTTGAAGTGGCAGGAAACACATGGTCGGGCGTAACGGTGCCCACAATAAGCATGTCCACGTCGAGCGGATCGAGGTTTTTGCGCTCCAGAAGCTGTTTTACGGCCTCAATAATCATTACCGAATTGCCCTGCCCTTCGCCACGCAGAATACGTCGTTCGCGTATTCCGGTGCGGGCCATGATCCACTCGTCGGTGGTGTCCACCATCTTTTCGAGGTCTTGGTTGGAGAGAACCGTAGGGGGAACGTATCCGCCTACACCTGTGATGGCAGCTCTGATTTTCATGTGGTTCAGAAGGCTTGTTTGATTTTTTCGGGGAGTTTGGCTTCGGCCACGTCGCGGGCCAGAAGCAACATGTTTTTAATGGCTTCCGGGCTCGAAATGCCATGTCCGATAATGGCGTTTCCGTTAATCCCCAGAATGGGTGTACCGCCGTAAATTTCGTAATTAAAGCGGTTGAAGTAGGGATCGTCGATGTGCCGTTTGCGGATGGCCGAATAGAACGATTCGGCAAATTTCAGTACCACGTTTCCGGTAAATCCTTCACACACAATCACATCAGCCTTATCGCTGAACAGGTCGCGGCCTTCTACGTTTCCGGTGAAGGTAAAGTCGCGGCTGTCTTTCATGAGCGTGTGTGTGGCCTGGCTTACAAGGTTGCCTTTTTCGGCTTCCTCGCCAATGTTGAGCAGGCCCACTTTCGGGTCGGTAATGCCAAACACGTGCTGGGCGTAAAGTTTGCCCAGAATGCCAAACTGGTAAAGCACATCGGGCTTGCAATCGGCATTGCTGCCTACATCAAGGAGCAAATTAAAACCGCCTTCTTCTTTTGGAAGGGCGGTTGTAATGCACGGACGAATTACGCCCGAAATTGCTTTTACGGTGTACATGGCGCCCACCAGCATGGCGCCGGTGTTGCCACAACTTGCAAACGCATCGAGACGGCCTTCCTTCAAAAGCTTATACCCTACTGAAATAGTAGAGTTGGGCTTTTGAGAAAAAGCCTTTACAGGATGTTCGTCCATGCCAATGACTTCCGGCGCGTGTACAATATCCACGCGGCCAGCGTCGAACTGAATGGCTGCCAGCCCGTTTGCAATCTGTTCCTGATCGCCGATCAGTACCAGACGCACGCCGGCAGGCAGCGCATCGTAGGCAAGGGCGACACCCGCAAGCGGAGCCTCGGGTGCGAAATCGCCACCTGAGATGTCAATCCCGATTTTCATAAGGAGGAGTTAAGGATTAGTCCTTCTTCTCCATCACCATTTTGCCCTTGTAGTAGAGGGCGCCATCGTGCCAGTAGGCACGGTGCCAGAGGTGAGCTTCTCCGGTCACAGAGCAGGTCGATACGTTCGGAGCATCAGCCTTATAGTGAGTGCGACGCTTGTCGCGGCGGCTCTTGGAATGGCGCTTCTTTGGATTCGGCATGACTTGTAGTTGTTTAAGGTATTGGTATTGCTGTGTTTAATCGAATTTCAGGTTTTTGAGGGCGTCCCAGCGCGGGTCGGTCTCTTCCTCGCCCGGGTCGGTTGGTTCGGGTGCGGCCAGTTCGTTTATACGGGCCAGCATTTCCGGATCGCAACCGCTTGTGCCGTCGGCATTATCAGGATGCACACGTCGTGCGGGCAGCAGCAGCATTACAAACTCATAAAACCAATGAGCGGTATCAATGCTGTGTGCGGAAGCCGGAAGCGTAATGAGGTCGTCCTCATCGTTATAGCTGTCGGCATTCAGGTTTACCACAAGCTGTCGTTTGCCTTGTATGGGCTGGTTGTACAGCTCGCCGCAACGGTCGCAAAGCAGCTCGGCCACACCTTTCAGTGAAAAGTCGAGCGTAAGCATATCCGGGCGTTTGAACAACTCCAGTTGTGCATCCACTTTTCCGTTTTCAATTTCGCCATACGGGAACGCTTCAAAGAACGTGCGCGTGAGTTCGAACGTATAGCTGTGGCTGCCATCTTTTAACCCTGAAAAAGGTATTTCATATTCTTTCAGTGCTTTCATAAGGCATCCTACTTTTTACGGAAGGGTCGCAAAAGTACACAAATTAACAGGATATGAACAAGAAATTGAGCCGAAAAATCACTTTCCCCCCCCAAATTCAGGCCCAAAACCTGATTGCCCTGCCCGAACCGCCTACCGGTCGCGGTCACGATCGCGTGAGCGCATGGGCTGTGTTTTAAGCGGGTTCGCGTTCAGTGCGGCCCAGCCCCGGCGTGCGCGGTACACGTCTATGGCCAGGTAAATAGCCTGCCGCGTGGATGTTTCGTCGGCCAGGTTTTTGCCGGCAATATCGTAGGCTGTGCCGTGGTCGGGCGAGGTGCGCACAACCGGAAGCCCGGCCGTGAAATTTACCCCGGCCGTAAACGCCAGTGCCTTAAATGGTGCCAGCCCCTGATCGTGGTACATGGCCAGCACGGCGTCAAACTGCTTCCACTGCCCGGCGCCAAAAAAACCGTCGGCCGGGTAGGGGCCGAAAACGAGGTGATTTTCGCCGCGCAGGGCTTCAATGGCCGGAATGATGGTTTGCTGCTCGTGGCTGCCAATGGTGCCGTTGTCGCCGGCATGCGGGTTTAAGCCCAGCACGGCAATGCGCGGCTTGCGGATGCCGAAATCTTCGGTGAGCGATTTCAGCATGAGTTTTACTTTCTGTGTAATGCTTTCGGCTGTGACCAGCGCCGCCACACGGTCAACCGGCACATGCCCGGTAACCAGTCCCACGCGCAAATCGTCGTGCACAAGCAGCATGAGCGACTGCCCTGCGCCGAAACGTTGCTGCAGGTATTCGGTGTGCCCGGCAAAAGCAAACTCTGCCGACTGGATGGTGTGCTTGTCGATGGGCCCGGTTACGAGCGCATCAATTTTGCCGTTCTGCAGGGCATCGCAGGCTGTTTGCAGGGCGCGTAAGGCCATTTGCCCCGCCGCCGGCGAAGGCTTGCCGAATTCGGGCTGAAACTCTTCTTCGCCGGTGCTCCAGAGGTTTACGCGGCGCTGGTGCAGGTTGTCGGGATCGCGCACCACGTTTACGTTAAATTCCTCCATGCCAATGGCTTTCCGGTGCGTGTTGAGCACTTTGCCATTGCCAAAAATTACCGGCGTACACAAATCAAGCAGGGCCTGATCGTGCAATGCTTTCATTACTACTTCAGGGCCAATACCGTGCGGATCGCCGAGGGTAATGCCAATTCTGAGTTTATGTTCGTTCATTTCGTTTATCAGTTCGTCCAGCCGCACACGGCAGCTACATCTCCGTCGCCCACCCATTTCCACATACCGGCAGAAACTGTCCAGGCGGCAATACCTTTGCGGAAACGCTGCCCGCCAATTACATGGTCGGCACAAAAAGCGATGGCGCCGGGGGCGGTGTAAATCATTTCCGGATCACAAAAGTACGTACCTATTGTTTGTGTGCGGTAATAAATCGGATTTCCCTGCAAAGGATAGCTTTGCAGCTCAACGCTGAAATCGTTTCCCAGCTCAAGTCTGGGCTGCGCAAGCAGGGTCCCGTTTTTCAGGTCGATTTCATACCAGCCTTTGCCGCAGCAGAAAAGCAGCTGGTTGTTTTCGCCGCTCAGGAAGCGGAACGGCGAAGATGCGGGAAGTACATCGGTAATTTTTCCGAGGCTGGTTTGTGCGGAGGCTTCCACATCCACCCGCACAATTTCGAGGGTTCGGCCTTTTTCGGAGTATTTCGGGAAGATAAATTGTGTGTGGCTGAGCCAGAGAATGGGGCAGGCTGGTTTTGCCCCGGGTTGCAGGCTCAGGTCTTCGCCGCAGCCGGCGTCGGCCACACGTTCTATTTTGGGTGCGGAGGCCGGGTACTCGAAAATGCGAAACGGCTGCGTGGTGCAGTCGGCCTCGGCATCGCGGCCGGGGCGGGCTTTCCAGCCGGGTTTGCTTACCTGTGTGTAGGTGCCGGTTTTGGTGTGGAAAACGGAAAAGTATTTTCCACGGGTAATGTCGTTGGTGTAAAAGATGAGCGAATCGGTGCCGGTGCGGATGAAACGGTCATGTGTCTGAATCGCCGTTTTTTTCTGTACCAGATCAATAATATCGCCGTTTCCGGTCACCAGCCAGCGGTTGTTGTAAATGAAGTTGCGGCCAATATCAAAACGTGTGGCGCCGCGGTTGGTGGCAGTGGGCACGGGCAGGGCCAGCAGTTCGGTAATGGTGCGCGGCGAGGCGGGCTGTGCAGTGTTAATGTGCTGGAAATGCGCACCGGTTTCGCCGCTGTCGTAGCTTACAAAAACCAGTGCAGGCTCGTTTGCCGGGCCGCTGCTGCAAAGCACGGCTACAGCCAGAGGCAGACAAAAACCGGCAGCCAGCAGCCGTTTCATGCGCCGGTGTAGTTTTTAAAGAAGTCGAAAAGCAGGCGCACGCCGCTGCCGGTGCCGCCTTTTGGGCGGTAGGCATCCTTGCTGCTCAGAAATGCCGGGCCGGCAATGTCAAAGTGCATCCACGGCGCTTTCACAAAGTGGCTGAGGAATTTCCCGGCTGTAATGGCGCCCGCGTAGGCCGAACCGATGTTTTTGATTTCGGCCACATCAGACTTAATCATCTCGTCATATTCATCCCAGAACGGAAACTCGGCCAGGCGTTCGTGTACGCGTGTGCCGCTGGCTTTGAGGGCGTCTTTGGTTTTTTCGGAAGCCGTGCCCATGCACACAATGCCCACGGGGCCAATGGCCGCGGCGGCCGCGCCGGTAAGTGTGGCGAGGTCGATAACCAGTTCGGGCGAAAATTTTTCGCCATAGCTGAGCGCGTCGGCCAGAATGAGGCGGCCTTCGGCATCGGTGTTGAGTACTTCCACCGTGAGGCCGTTGTACATAGTAAGTACATCGCCCGCCACAAAGCCCGATCCGTTAATCATATTGTCGGTAGCGGGCACTAAACCAATTACATGCACAGGCAATTTGGCTTTAGCCACCGCCCACAGCGTAGCGCCCACGGCTGCAGCCCCGGCCATATCGCACTTCATGGTCTCCATGTGGTTGCCCACCTTAATATTGTAGCCGCCGGTGTCGAACACCACGCCTTTGCCCACCAGAATAACCGGCTTTTTGTTGCGGGCTTTGGCGGGCTTATATTCCATTATGGTAAATGTGGGCGGGCGTTCGCTGCCGGCGTTTACGGCCAGCAGTCCGCCCATTTTGAGCGATTCGATTTTGGCGCGGTTGAGGATTTCGACACTGAACCCGGCATCGCGGCCATATTGTTTAAAGGTGCGGGCAAGGGCTGTGGCATCAAGTGTACTTAGCGGCTCGTTTACCAGATCGCGGGCGCGGCAGGTGGCCTCGCAGGCAATATGCAGGTGCTGAATGTCGGCTGCGGTTACGGTGCGCGAGGCAATAGTGAGTTTGCTCAGCGGATTGGCCTCTTTCGCGGGGTTTTTGCGGTATTTCAGAAACTGGTAGTTGGCCAGCAGCATACCTTCGGCAAAAGCCAGGAGATCGTGCGCATTGTCGGTTGTGTCGCACAGTTGTATGGTGGTCAGTTTCTGCTCGTTGCACCAGGTGGTGAGTTGTGCGGCGGCTTTTCGCAGGTTTTCGGCATTGCGGCCGGGCTGCTCTTTATGGTCTTTCAGCAGCACGGCAAGCATACGCCCGGGGCCGGTGAGGAAAGCCTGACGGCGGTCGCCGGTGAGCGATTGCCGAATGAATTCGGTTTCGGCTTTGTTTAAACCGATGCGGGATATATCGGCGGCTTTGCTGATGAGCCAGATAGCGGCTTTTGCAGCATTCGGCGCATCAGTTAACTCGGGAACGATCATGTTTCGTAATTTTGAAACGCCTAATGTAAGAAAATCATTATGCGATTTAACGGCAAATTTGTGTTCCGCCGAAACAATGTATAAACTGGAATTGTTCTGATTCCGACATTCATCACATGCAAACCGACACACTGTATAAACGTGCATTAGCAGGCGAGTTTCTCTCGGCCGAGGAAGGAATCTGGTTGTATCACCACGCGCCCACTGCCGAACTGATGGCTGTGGCCGACGAAATGCGCCGCCAGCGAAAGAAAGACGGTAAGGTGACCTGGATCATCGACCGGAATGTGAATACCACCAATGTGTGTATTGCCAACTGCAAATTCTGCAATTTCTATCGTATCCCTGGTCACAGCGAGAGCTATATTACTGACATTGCCACCTATAAACGTAAAATAGAAGAAACGTTCCGCTATGGTGGTGAGCAGCTTCTGCTTCAGGGCGGGCATCATCCTGACCTCGGACTGAGTTACTACGTAAATCTTTTCCGCGAACTTAAATCGCTTTACCCGAATCTGAAGCTGCATGCACTTGGGCCGCCGGAAATTGCACACATCACCAAGCTCGAAAAATCAACACACACCGAAGTGTTGCGTGCACTTATGGAGGCTGGTTTGGATTCGCTGCCCGGCGCCGGTGCCGAAATTCTTAACGACCGTGTGCGCCGGCTCATTTCAAAAGGCAAATGCTCCGGCCGCGAATGGCTCGATGTAATGCGCGCCGCACATCAGCTAGGCCTTACCACTTCGGCCACCATGATGTTCGGCCATATCGAAACCCTTGAAGAACGTTTCGAGCATCTGGCACTTATCCGTCAGGTACAAAGCGAAAAGCCGGCTGATGCTAAAGGATTCATCGCGTTTATTCCGTGGCCGTTTCAAGACGACGGCACACTGCTGCGCCGTGTAAAAGGGATTACCAATAATGTAAGCGGCGACGAATATATACGTATGCTGGCACTGAGCCGCATCATGCTGCCCAATATCGAAAACATTCAGGCCTCGTGGCTCACAGTGGGTAAGGAAGTGGCGCAAATCTGCCTCCACGCCGGCGCAAACGATTTTGGCAGCATTATGATTGAAGAAAATGTGGTTTCGGCTGCCGGTGCGCCGCACCGCTTTACCTACAAGGGAATTATGGCCGCCATTGAAGAAGCAGGCTTTGTGCCGCAACTTCGGAATCAGCAGTATCAGTATCGTGAACTTCCGGAACACATCGAAGAGCAGGTGATTAATTATTGACCGGCAGCCCGATTTCTTTTATATTTGAAAGTAAACCGCCGGCAACGGATGAAGCATTTTTTTCTGTTTTCTGTCATCACCCTGCTTTTGTGTGCAGGATGTAAACCGGAACCTGTGTTCCCGGTTGAACCTGTGCTTACGTTTAAAGAATTCATTCAAAACAATACATCCGATTCACTTCAGGTGGTATTTTCGTTTACTGATGGTGACGGAGATATTGGTGTGGATGAAACCGGGACTGATTCAAATCTGGTGCTTACACTTTATGTGCGTGATAATGCAGGGAATTTTATTCCGCAGGATAATATTTCCACCGCTGCGCCCGATTCCATTTACTACAACTACCGTATTCCGCCACTCACACGCTCACAGAAGGGCGTTGAAGGTGATGTGTATTTAACGGTAAACAAAGACTTTATTTCGCGCGATACGATTCGCTTTAATGCGTTTATGGTTGATCAGACACAGCATCGCAGCGCAACCGTTCAAACTCCTACTGTTATTCTTCTGCGCTGATTAACTCACATTCTTTATGAAACGTCTGCTGCTATTTGTTGTGTTCTTCTTTGCTGTATTTGCAGCGAAAGCCACACACAATATAGCCGGCGAAATAACCACACGCTGTGTAGGGCCGGGCTACAACGTAATTGAAGTAACCGTAACAACCTATACCGATTCAAACAGTCCGGCCGACCGTTGTGAATTAATTGTAGAGTGGGGCGATGGCAATTCGGAAATTGTTTATCGTGTGGACGGGCCTGCGGGCAATTGCCCTTCTCCTTCTACTATGGGCATTCTGCTTGGCAGCAGCTACCCCAATATTCAGGTAAACTACTACCGGGCCACACACACGTATCCGGGCCCAAGCGGAGTCACCCCGTACATCATCCGAATGAAAGATCCGAACAGGGTTGCCGGCATCGTAAATATTCCCAACTCGGTAAACGAACCTTTTTACCTGCAAACTGAGGTGTTTGTGGATCCCAACATTGGTTGCAATTCCACACCCGCACTCACCAGTTTACCGCTTGATAAAGCCTGCACCGGTTCGTGCTTTTATCACAATGCCGGAGCAGTTGATCCTGACGGCGACAGCCTTTCATATCGTGTAGGGCCTTGCCTTGATACACTTGGCAATCCCATTGCCGGATACCAGCTGCCCAATGTGGCCGGAGGCGGTAATTTGCAAATAGATCCGGTAACCGGCGATCTGTCGTGGTGTACACCTCAAATTCAAGGCAAGTACAATCTGGTTATTTATATCGACGAGTGGCGGAGCTTACCCAACGGAAACCGGGTACGTATAGGTACTGTGCTTCGCGATATGTCGGTAGATGTAGAAGACAACTGCCAGAATGATCCGCCGCAAATTCCCAATCTGCCCGATTTGTGTGTGGATGCCAATACCAATGTAAGCTTCAATTTTACGGTTACCGACCCCAATGCCAGTGACCAAGTGCGTTTGCTTGGACTTGGCGGCGCGTTTGCTTTGCAGCCTAATCCGGCTGTGCTTACACCAAGTGGTCCGGGCTATTCGCCGCTGCCTATTTCAGCTTCATTTACGTGGACACCCAGTTGCGAAGAAGTTCGTCTGCAACCGTGGATCGTTACGTTTAAAGCCACCGATAATCACAGCGTTACGCCGTTAACTGATATTGAGTCGGTGCGCATTACGGTGGTGGCTCCCGGCCCGCCCACGCTCACCGCCACACCGCAGGGCTCGTCGATGACACTCAGCTGGTCTGCAGCGCCATGCAATCCTTCGGGCAACCGGCGTTTGCAATACCGTGTTTATCGTCGCAACGGCCCCAGTGGCTGGAATCCGGCCCAGTGCGAAACCGGCGTGCCGGCCTACACCGGCTTTGTGCTGGCAGGTATTGTAAACGATCCGGTAACTACGTTTGTGGATAATAACAACGGCAGCGGACTTGTGCCGGGGCTCGATTACTGCTACCGCTTGTGTGCTGTGTACGTTGACGGAGCACAAAGCTACGCCTCGCCAGAAGCCTGCAGCGAACTCCTGCGCGATGTGCCCGTGATTACCCATGTGGACATTACGTCCACTTCCTCCACCGCAGGCACACTCGATCTGCGTTGGGTGAACGCCATTCCCGACGGCATCAATTTCGATACGCTGGCCAATCCCGGGCCTTACACACTAACCATACAGCGCGCAACCGGATTTACGCTCAGCAACCCGGCTGTAGTAAGCACGGTTACCGTTCCGTTTTTTACACAGCTTCCCACGCTTTACTCCGACGGCGGCTTAAATACCTCGGGCACAGCCTACACGTATCGTATCGACTTTGCGGCTTCAACCGGAAGTATTGGCAACTCGCAGCAGGCATCGTCAGTATTTGCCACTGCGGCGGGCGCCGATAATCAGGTGCAGCTTTCGTGGAATGAAGTGGTGCCGTGGACGAATATCCGGTACGATATTTTCCGTTTCAATACGCTAAGCAGTGCGTGGGATTCTGTAGGCTACGCATTCAGCCGCAATTTTACCGATACCGGTTTGCTCAACGGCACACAGTACTGCTATTATGTGCGCGCAGTGGGCACGTACAACAATGCCACGCTGCCCTCGCCGCTTTATAACCGCTCGCAGGAAGTATGCGCCACGCCGGTTGACAGCACGCCGCCCTGCCCGCCCGGCCTTACCGTAGTTTCAGACTGCGATGCCGGAAACAACCAGCTTGTGTGGACAAACCCGATGCACATTGACGGCTGTACTACCGATGATGTGGTGCTTTATCATGTATGGTTTACACCGCAGCAGGGGCAGCCGTTTCAGATTATTGCCACCATTACCAATGCAAACGATACGCAGTTGCTGTTTCAGGATTTAAGTTCGGTGGCGGGGTGTTATGCCATTACGGCTGCCGATACACTGGGCAACGAAAGCAGTTTCAGCAATGTGTTCTGCATCGACAACTGTCCGGTGTATGAATTGCCCAACGTATTTACACCCGACGGCGACAACATAAATGATTTGTTTGTGCCGTTTCCTTACCGCCACATCCAAAGCATTGATCTGAAAATATACGACCGCTGGGGCGCACTGGTGTTTGAAACCACCGATCCGGCTGTGCGCTGGGACGGGTTGGGTATGCAGAGCAACCGGCTTTGCAGCGACGGTGTATATTATTATGTATGCACCGTGAATGAAATTCATCTGTCGGGAATAAAGCAGCGCGAACTGAAGGGCTTCGTACATTTGTTTGGTAAACCATCGGCCCGGCCGCAGTAACAAACCGTTTTATGTTTTCAGGAATAGTAGAAACGCTGGGCAGCGTGTGCACACTGCGCCACGAAGCAGGCAACCTTCATATTGAAGTAGAAGCCGTATTTAACGGTGAATTGAAAATTGACCAGAGCATTGCACATAACGGTGCCTGCTTAACGGTGGTGGCGCTTACAGAAAACACCTACACCGTTACCGCCATTGCCGAAACACTTCGCAAAACCAATCTTGGCAACCTGCAGCCCGGCAGTAAAATCAATCTCGAACGCTGCATCCGTCTCGGCGACCGCCTCGACGGGCACATTGTGCAGGGGCATGTGGATTTAACTGCCATGTGCAAAGAAGTAAAAGATGATAACGGCAGCTGGATTTTCCGGTTTGGCTTCGATGCGGCTTCGGGGTTTGTAACTGTACCCAAAGGCTCTGTGTGTGTGAATGGTGTAAGCCTTACCGTAGTGGATAGTTTGCCCGGTGAGTTTTCAGTGGCCATTATTCCTTATACCTGGGAGCATACCAATTTTCATCTGCTCAAAGCCGGCGATGTGGTGAATCTTGAGTTTGATATTATCGGAAAATATGTGGCCGCACTGGCAAAACCGCATCAGTAAATAAGGCAGAAAAGAAACTGAAGAAGGAAGATTTTCCGAAATTTTATTTTCTAAACAAAAAAAGCCGGTTTACAGCGTAGCCGGCTTTCTCTTTTCCTCTGAAATGCATTGCTGATAATTGTTCCGGGCGTTAGATCCGGGCGCTTTGTTTAGTTTTTGTTTAGCACTTGTGCGATAAGCCAGTGTATGCCGTTGGGATAATTTCCCCGATTATTTATGAATTGAACAGGTAAGAAAACCGAATTCCTTGTTGAACCTGTACGTAGTTACCGGCGTAACATTGTGCAGTAATCTAAAACATCAACACAATGAAAGCCTTCTTTACCTTCATTATCGGTTATATGATTCTTTCCGGTAATCTTACAGCCCAATGCAACGCATCGTTTACCTGGTCGCAAACACAGAACAATGTAATTGCATTCACAAATACATCTACACCCGCATTTGTAAACGGTATCTGGTCTTTTGGCGATCAGCAAACGGGTTATCAAAGCAATCCGGTGCATACTTATGCCAATCCGGGGACGTATTTTGTTTGTCTCACCATTTTCGATTCGCTCTCTAACTGTCAGGATTCATATTGCGACACGGTGCAGGTGACCGGCAATGCGCAGGTGTGTAATGCCAGTTTTACATGGGTGCAAACCGGGCCGGGAGTAATTGCATTTACCAATACCTCCACACCTTCCACTTCGGGGTATTCGTTTTCGTGGAGTTTTGGGAACAGCCAGACAAGTTCGGCCGTGAGTCCGTCGCATACGTATGCGTCGCCGGGTTCATATATTGTTTGCCTCACCATGTTTGACTCGGCTAACTGCCAGTCAACGTATTGCGATACCATTCAGGTGAACGGCAACCCGCCGCCGCCCTGTCAGGCTGCATTCAGCTATTCAGTAAATGGTTCGGGGCAGGTGCAGTTTACCAATACATCGTTGCCGGGAACAGTGGGTTACTTCTTTTCATGGACATTCGGCAACAGTCAGTCGAGTTCGGCTGTAAATCCTTCTACTACCTATACCTCGTCGGGCAATTATACTGTTTGCCTCACCATGTTTGATTCTACTTGCCAGTCAACCTTTTGTGATACCATTCAGGTAATTATCAGCGGCACGAGTGAACTCGAACAACTTGGCTGGTCGTTGTATCCCAATCCGGCAAATGATATGCTCAATGTGCAAACTCCTGCCGCACTTAAAGATTTGAATTATCACATACTTGATGTAACGGGCCGCGAGGTACATGCGGGTGTATTTAATGAAAGCCGGATTTCAATTGTTGATTTATTGCCCGGTGTGTATTTGTTAACTGTAACGGATGATGAGGGTCATGTTTCTGTAAAACGTTTTATGAAGCAGTAGTTCAGTTTGTTTGTGTGTATCGATGTAAAAAGCTCCGGATTTCCGGGGCTTTTTGCTTTTCGGATATTCCCGGACTTCATTCATTGACTACACCTTACAGTTTGAGTACAACTCAAAATTGTCCATTTCAAAGCCGAAGGGTAAAGTCTGGACCGCTTCTGAGGTCTAAAACCAATGTTGAGTTTAGTTCTGTTTGTTTAGTTTGTACACTGCGTGAGAGGTGAAGATGAAAGTGGTTTTAGATTCGAATAGTTGTTAAAATAAATAATATGAATAATATTCTAGGTATTGTTATTGCTATGTTGTATTGGTTTTGTATCGTAATAATGTAAAATTAATTGTTTTTGTTCAATCGGTTTAAATTCGGTTAGATTGCAGCTGAGGGAGTAAGGGAGGCGAGATGTTTGAATTTTTCTAAATAAACGGCAGATGATCTTGCGGTCGAATTTAAAATCTAATTCACATGAAAAAACAAATTCTCTTTCTGACGCTGCTGGCAGGTTTTTCTGTTGAGGCATCCGGGCAATGTACGGCTTCGTTTAATGCAGGCCAGACCCAAAACAACGTGGTGAATTTCACCAATACATCCACACCGGTTAATCCCAATACTACCTATTTCTGGTGGAATTTCGGCGATAATACGCCGGGCGATTTTAGTGTGAATCCTTCACATACGTATTCCGCTCCCGGAAATTATCCGGTCACACTCTCTATGCTCGATTCCGCGAGTCAGTGTTTAAGCATTGTAACGGATACGATAGCGGTTACAGGGAATGTAATTTGCAATGTAGTTGTGTTTTCAATGCCGGTTTCAGATGCAAGCTGTGCAACCTGTGCGGATGGAGTGCTTTCTGCCACTGCATTGGGTGGTACGGCTCCCTACACGTATGCGTGGAGCAACGGCGATACCGGTAGTACTGTTTCCGGTTTGCTGCCCGGTCAGTATGTAGTATGTGCAACAGATGCTAACGGCTGTTCATCGTGCGATACTGCTTATGTGGCCGTACAAACTCAATCATCATGCAATGCATCGTTTACTACAACGCTCAATGCCGGTAATGTGTACAGCTTCACCAATACCAGCACAAGTTCGCCCACCGCCGGCTATTATTGGGATTTTGGCGACGGAAATACATCTTCGCTTGCAAGTCCGACACATAGCTATGCACTTTCGGGTAATTATGCAATATGTTTATTTGTGTATGATTCTGCGGCGATGTGCTTTGATTTGGCCTGCGACACACTGATGAATGTGATTGGGAATAATCCCTCCTCATGCAATGCTGATTTTTATATTGTTTATGATACCCTGCAGAGCAGCCCGATGGCGTGGGTGATTAATCTTTCCACAGCTTCACCTTCAGCCACCTTTATCTGGAGTTGGGGCGACAATACCTACGATACCACTGCGTTTCCCTCACATGTGTATGCACAGCCGGGGACTTATACCATTTGTCTCAGCATAATTGATCAGGCCGGCAATTGTTACGATACCCTGTGTCAGTCGCTTATCGTATTCCGTCTTGCACAGCAGGCCGCCAGTTCGCCTTTTGTGGTGAATGTGGTGTCTTCAGTTCCTACGGGTATCGAAGCCGTGGAAACCGACACATGGTCGCTTTATCCGGTGCCTGCTTCTGAAGTGCTTCACATCCGTTCGTCAGAAACGCTCACCGGCCGTCGCTTCCGCATCGTCGATCTTTCAGGGCGTATGGTGGAATCAGGTGTACTGACTTCTTCGCAACTTACCGTTGACGCATTAGAAAAAGGTGTGTATCTGCTTCAGCTCGAAAGCAGCGGAGGGAATTTCAGTACGCAACGATTTTTGCGTCAGTAATTCATTCGCACAAGCGTAAAATTAAAGCGGCTTCCGGAATTACCCGGAAGCCGCTTTGTTTGCAAACAAATAATCAGGAACTCTTGAATCCTACCAGTATGGATACGCAGCCGGTGGCGTTGCCTTTGCTGTTTTCGTTACGGCCGCCGTCAACTACAACTTTAAGCTGCGTGGTGGTTTTTACTTTAAAATCCCACACATCCGTATTGTTTTTGGTTTTGCTGTCGAACACAATACGCCCTTTCATATCATACACCACAAACGAAACGTTTTCGAGTGTTTCTTCGGCGCATACAAGAATGCGGTAATCCTGTCCGGAGTTGAACGTGAGTACGGCTTCCGTTTTCTGTCCTTCGCGCATTTGCACTGTATTCATTTGTCCGTTGTGGGTAAACGGCGAAACTTTGGTGATGCATTTGCGTGACCAGTTTTTGCTGCATTGCGCATAGGCAAGCTCGCCGGCAGAAGCGAAAAGGAGGACAGCAGCAGTAATAGCGATGTAAAAACGACGCATTGGAGTTGTTTGAAAAAGCACAAACACGAATTGTGCCAGTTCATGCGTTTTTTACGTGGGGTGTGTGTGCAGGGTTTCAAACGGCCGCTCAGGTCCGGCTCACAATTTTTTCACGAATCACCTTTACCTTGTCGAAAATAGCCTTGAACTCAAGCGCATTAAGGCTTACAGGCTTTACTTCGTCTTCGGCGCCGATTACGGTGATGCCGTTTTCTTCTTTAGCCGACGTTTCGGGGGGGGCGGGGAGTTTATCGTATTCTTTTTTCAGCTCCTGCAAATCGGCAGCCAGTGCCTGAAGGTCGGCGTTTTTATGGCTGTTGAGCAGGTCAATGAGTTTGTCGAGCGAGAAACGCTGTTCGGCGATGCGGATACGGATTTCGTTGTTGTTTGTTTTTTCGGCCACACGGCAGGCAAGGTAAAGTCCTTCCACCCAGCCCCCGGCAATCATCAGTGCCGAAGCGTGCTGCTGGTTGTTTTCGTGCAGCAGGGCATCACAGTCCCAGTAGGCGTTTGTAATAATGTTCAGTACCGAATCGCGGCTGCTCATGTTGGCTTCAAGCCTGTTGCGCAGGCTGGGCGAAAAGGCTGCGGATACGTGCAACCCATCGGCCAGCTTGTTGGCGCAGCTCATAAACATCATCGTTTCGGCTGTCTGGTTCATGATGCCGGCAAACGAAAGATCGGCACCATAGATGCCCAGGTTGAGCGCCTGCGAAGTGGTGGTGGTGTAGCGCGATACATTTTCGGGCGCGTTGGGCAGGTCTTTGTCGTAGCCCGCACCGGCACGGCGCAGCAGGTCGGCCATTTCAATAGGTGAGGGAATGTAGTAGAATACATTTTCGGCCGAGGCCGTGTTGGCGGCGTTGGTGTCTGTGAGGGTATCCTGCACCGTGCCCGATGGCTCCTCGCTGGTGCAGCCTGCGGCAGATGCAAGTGCAGCCAGCACCACAAAAATGTATATGGCCGGAAATGCGGCAAATTTGATTCGGGTCATGCGTAAAAGCGGGTTCAGCTAAGCGTGATTAATGTGGTGTTGAACGCGAATGCGAATCGCAAGTTACAAAGTGAGCCGGAATTGTCGTAATTTTTCGGTATGATGTGCCAAATACGCGTTTATCCGGTCTTGTTTCTCATGTGGCTTGCAGGCGGTTTGTTGCAGGCGCAGACCGCGGCCCAGCGCTGGGACAGTTTAAAAGCCGTGCAGCAGCCGGTAATTCAGGCACCTTTTGCCGCCAGTTATTTTGCCCCGCAGGCCCAGCCCTTGCACAGTTACGGCTGGGAAGACGGCATTCACCTGAACCGCAGCGGCACCATGCTGTATGCGCTTTATTCGCCGGCCGATTTGTTTTCGTGGCTTGGTTTTATGAGCGCCACCGCCGGAAATCCCAATTACACCCTTTGCGATGTGTTTGGCACCGGCGCCTATTACCGCAGCTATGCCCCGCTTTACGGCATGGATATTACGGGCAACGCATTCGGCTGCGATACGTTTATCAATATCGACCTTGTGTATAGCCGCGTAGATGCCTCCACCGGGCTGTTCAACAACTGGCAGCTTTCGGGCATACGCACGCAGGCCGCCATAGAAGGTTCGCCCATGCCGGTGTTCAATGCCGCAAATCCCGCGCTGATTGATATTTTTCTGTTCACCCGCAACAACGACATCTGGATGATTCGTAATGCGGCCGATACGCTTTCGGGTTTTGCCTCGGCCGTGCGTCTGCCCACACCCATCAATCCCGATTCCACCGAGTTTCAGGCCGACAATCCGCACCTCGAACGCCTCAACGGCGATACATTGCTGCTGGTGTTTGAAAAATACACCAACGCCGCCTTCCGCGATTTTTACTACACACTCAGCAACGACGATGGTGTAACGTGGAGCGCACCGCAACTCATTACCACCGTTTCGGCAGCAGCAGGCCACATTGAGCATCCGCACGTTTGGCGGCAACCCAACAACGGCCCGTGGACATTCTGGTACTCGCTCGATTACGATATCTGGCGCGCTGTGCAAACCGTTCCGGGCAACTGGGACAGCTGGGGCAACCATGCCATGGTGGTGAGCAAAGGCACAACGGCTTCCATTGGCGAGCCTGTGCTGGATGCGGCGGGCAATCTTTCGTTTGCTGTAGGCTACGCATTCCCGCAGCCCGGCGATTCAACTGATGTGGTGGATGTTGACCCGTGGGTGGCACGCATTATTCCCAATGCAGTTGCAGAAACGGCGTTGCCCGCGCTCAGTGTGTGGCCCAATCCGGCACAGGCGTTTTCGCAGCTGCTGGTTACCTGCCCCGCGCCCGATTCCGATGTGCAGTTTACGCTCACCGATGTAAGCGGGCGTGTGCAGGCGGTGTCTGCTGTGCCGCTTGGCGCGGGTCGTTTTCAGTTGTATGTGGATCTGGCGCCGGGGGTGTATGTGCTTTCGGTGGGGGGCGGGGGTGTGTGGGTGTCGGAGCGTGTGGTGGTTTGGTAGGGGGAGATTGTAACGAGCGGCGGCTTTGCGTTCGGGCGGGATTTTTAGCACTACACTCGATACGGAGCACCACAGTTAAAATATAGCAAAAAGCGTCAGACGAAGCACTGAACCCCGCCTGACGCAAAGCCGCTGTTGGCCGTAGCCGTTCGTTGTTTTATTTCGCCTTTCGTTTCTTGAATGATTTTGCAACTTTATTGTATTCAAGGCATAAGTTTAAGAAAAATTCAAAGTCTTTTCTGTCTTTAAACCCGTCAGGATTTATATAGCAGTAACCTTTGTATTCTTTGCCTTTCATTAACATTGTCTCGTAACCCTCTTTTTCGTAAAGTTCTTCCTGTCGGCTTGGGTCAAAGCGTAACATCAATTTTTCATCGCTTACACAAACACAAGTCTTTCCGTTTACCATAAAGTTTAGAACATTGAACATTAGTTTTTCTTCAATGTCTATTTCCGGTATTTCGGCAAGATATTCTCTAACTCTGTCAGCAAGATTTGTGTCGTAAGCCATAAATGAAATTTATTTACGAGAATGAAGGCCTACTGTATTGCCTTCCGTGTCAATGAAAATTGAGATGAAACCAAATTCACCAATATTCATTTTAGGTTGTACAACTTTTCCACCTGATGCTTCAATTCTTTGTTCTTCTGCAATATTGTCTTCGGTTTCAAAATAGACAACCGTATTATTGCTGCTCGGAACAAAATCGGCTTTCTCCACCAATGCCCCTGAAATATCGTGGCTTTCAGGGCTGAAAGGGAAAAATGATTGTTTGCCCCATTCAATGGGTGCATCTGTCAGCTTTAAATTGAAAACTGTTTCGTAGAACTTTTTTGCGCGGTCTAAATTTGCCACATTGATGTCAAACCAACCAACTGGATTTACATTTGCCATTTTACTATGATTTTTATGTTTTTGCACGATTGCGATGCAAAGGTAGAATCACCCTAAGTGGCAAAATTGTAAAAATGGGACAAGGCTATTTTTTGTCAAAAATCAACGACATTTTAAGGTTGTCTCCGAAAAACTCTTTTGGTGTTAAACCTGTAAATTCCTTGAATTCTTTTATAAAATGTGCCTGGTCAAAATATTCGTTTTCATAAGCCAGGTCAGTTAGACTTGTAATGTCTTCATTCAACAATACTTTCAAAGTCGTTTGAATTCTAATTGTCTTGGCGAGTTGCTTCGGGCTTAATCCTATAGCTGAAGAAAATTTCCGAGCTAATTGTCTTCGGTTTATGTTATTGCTTTCTGAAAATTCATTTACAGAAAACCGGCCATTTCTGTTGAAAATAGTCTCAACTGTTGATTTTACGATATTGTCAATAGTTTTTTTATTGGTTAATTGTTTGAAAAGAAATGCCTCTATAATTTGAATTCTTTCAGGCGTAGAGTTTGCATTTAATATTTGTTCACCAAGCTTTTTGCCGTCTTCTCCAAATAATATATCCAATCGTACAGCTTTGTTTTCCATCTCCTTAATTGGGATTGACGAGAAAGGCAAAAATCCATTAGGCTTAAATTGAACAACAAAACTGCCCGTTACGCCAACCGGCTCAATCACATAAGGTTTTGTCAATTGTCCGATTAAAAAGCATTTTGGTAAAATTGTTATTTCACCATTTTGAGAATGATGTTTGTAAGTGTCACCGTAGTGAAATATTAATTTCATTGTTCCGTCTGGCACAATGGTGTTTTTGAGAGGTATATTTTCCTTTTCACCGTCTAATGTCCAATATCGTTTGACAAACTCTGTCAGTTCGATATTTGGTTCATATGTTTTCGGGTTTAATTCCATTGTCAATTTTTGTACGGTGTCTTTTTACAAAGACGGCTAACGGTTTGCAGCTTTGCGAAGGGCGGGACTTTTACGACAAAACTTGATTTGAAAAACTAATGTTTGATTAACCACCAAACTGTCTTTGAAACACGAAACCCCGCCTTTTGGGCAGGTGCTGTTAGGCGTGGTTTTATTTCAGTTTGTCGCATACTTCATTGCAGTTTTGTTCTATTGTCTTACAAATTTCGTCTATGGTTACAGATGTTTTGTTTTCTGAAAATGGCTCTCCAAACAAATTCGCAAGTTTGTTTATTGTCAAAAAGGCTGTGCTGATGATAACCATTATTGGAACAGCCAAAAACTCAAAACCACTTTCTTCACCACCTAAGTCAATGTCACCGATAAACAATGGAATAAGTATTACATAGAAGCTCACTATTAATTTAGTGAATGCGCTATAAATCATTAGGAATGGTGTATTCTTTATTCTTTCTGCTTTTCCTTGAATGTCAAAAAAACGGTTGATGTGTTGCATCAAATCTCCTTTTTCAATTCGTGCTATTGGTGCAAAATCATCTTCAATTTCTTTGGTGATGGCCAATAAAATTTCATTTGAAATTTTATTATCAGTGTTGATTTTAAAGTCTGATATTAGTTCGATAGATTGGTTGTCAAATGTTGGATGTAAGTTGTTCTGCATTTCATTTTTTAGCTGTCTAATATATAAAATGCTTAATCCTATGATTTTACGCCCTTTAAGGCTTAGATTATTTTGTTTGGTTTCTTTGAAATGTTGTTCATTTCCATAGTAGGCATAAATTTTAGCAACAAAGCTTCGTGTATTGTTTGTCAATTCACCAAATATTTTCCTTGCTTCCCACCATCTGTCATACGCAGAGTTCATCCTGAAACCAAGGAAGAAAGCCACAGCTAGACCAAATACCGAACCTATTTGTCCAGATATTTTGTAAATGTGGTCACCGAAATATTCTTCAAGAGCCAGCACAAAAATTGTATAAACCGTTGTAATTATAATAAACGGTGTTGCAATTTTTAGCAGGTGAAGTAAACCTTGCTTTTCTGTTTTTATCATTATTAATCGTCTTCGTCTTTTTCAGCGTTATTATTGTCAGTCGCAGGGACACTATTACTGCTTCTTATTTCGGTGTGTCTTATTTCACCGCCAGTTGTACCTGTCTGTTTAGCAAAGAATAATACTACAAATGCGAAAATCAATGTTGCAATTGAAATTATTGAAGAAAAAGATTTTTGTTTAAAGCTAGTCCAAAGTCCTAGCAAAGAAATGCCACCGAGAATGTAAGAAAGTATAGCGAATGTTTCTGCTGTTTCTTCGTGGGTTTC
This sequence comes from Bacteroidota bacterium, assembly GCA_020402865.1. Classification (NCBI taxonomy): domain Bacteria; kingdom Pseudomonadati; phylum Bacteroidota; species Bacteroidota bacterium. Next base: position 199,292 of record JADBYT010000001.1, read on the forward strand.
TATGAAGTTTTCAGTAACTCCATTTATGTTTTCTACTACTTCTTCAGCACCTTCACCTGTATTCATAGCTGCTATCGCGGTTAATGCACCAAGAATAAAAATCATAAATGCCGTCCGATTCACAGCTTCTGATTTTGAAATAAGTCCTGTAATCATTACGATTACTCCCACGATAGGGAAAATGATGGGAAAATGATTTACCACTAAATGCCAATGTGCCCCGTTCATATTTTATTTTTTGAATTAAATGTTTACTCCAAATAGGTAACCAACTAACGCAGAAAGCACCATTGCAATTGTTCCCCAAATTGTAATTCGCAAGATAGCTTTTTTAATACTTGAACCACCTGTTTTCGCAGATGTGGCTCCTAAAATGACGAGAAAAATTATTGTAAAACCATACAACCAATATTCCATTCCTTTAATGGGTGCAAAAAGAGCAACTAAAAGCGGTAATACACCACCAACAGTAAAAGATGCTCCTGATGCTAAAGCAGCTTGTATTGGATTTGCTTGACTTATTTCGTTGATACCTAATTCGTCTCTAATATGAGTTCCTAATGCATCTTTTTCGGTTAGTTCAATTGCTACCTGCATAGCTGTTTCTTTTTTCAGTCCACGTTTCTCATAGATTTGAGCCAAAATATTAAGTTCTTCATTTGGCATTTCCTTAAGTTCTTTAATCTCTCTTTCAATGTCTGCTTTTTCGGTGTCTGTTTGAGAACTTACAGAAACATATTCACCCGCTGCCATAGATAAAGCACCAGCAACAAGTCCAGCGACTGTTGCTAAAACAATCGGCTCTCTTGTCGAACTTGCAGCAGCTACCCCAATAGCAAGACTTGAAATTGAAATTATACCGTCATTTGCACCAAGAACAGCAGCTCTCAACCAGTTGCTTCTGTGTATGTAATGGCTGTCTAAATAGTTGTCGATTGTTATCATAATGAAATAGTATAATTATATCTGTTTTATCTTTTAAATTAGCGGTTTAAAGGTCGTCAAACTCATAAAGTGGGTCCATATAGTCCTTATATGTCATTGTATATATTTTTTTAATAAGACCATCTTGCAAACTGTAAACCCAACCGTGGATTGATGGAATTTGATGTTTTTTCCAAGAACGCTGAACAATACTGGTTTTGGCTAAATTCATTACTTGCTCTTCAACATTAAGTTCTATTAATTTATTTAATCTATCTTCTGGTTTCGTTTGAAAATCAATTGTGTTTCTATGGTTTTTATAAACATCTTTAATATTTCTAATCCATTTGTTAATTAGGTCATAGTCGTGTCTGCTCATTGCCGCCTTAACTCCGCTACAGCCATAGTGTCCGCATACTATAATGTGTTTAACTTTAAGATGGTCAACAGCATATTCTAACACAGCCAATAAATTCATATCAGTATGAATAACCATATTTGCTATGTTTCGATGAACAAAAATTTCACCTGGCTGTGTTCCTGTTATTCTGTCAGCAGGTACTCTGCTGTCGCTGCAACCTATCCATAAAAATTCAGGTTTTTGAACGTCTGCTAACCTAGCAAAATACTCAGGATCATCCTTAATTACATCAGATGCCCAGTGTTTATTATTCTCTATGAGTTTATCAATACTACTTATTTCTTCAGCTTTCATTTTTTAATCCTGTTGGTGGTACTATTTTCAAAAAAGTTTAGTCGCCCGTGTTATTTTAAAATTATGCCTAACGGTTTGCAGATTTTCGATGGACGTGTTTTTTACCGCCAATGTTGATGCGGAGAACTGAACTTTCTGTAACCACAAAAGTTTCAAGCATAGACGAAACCCCGCCTATTGCCAATGTGCTGTAATGGGCTGCATTTCTTATCATTCTATAAAATTTAGTTGTCTCGCCAAGTCAACATTTGTCGTAACGAGCAGGTTGTCCATTAATGGAAAAATTTCAGTTTCTTCGTCACGATTAAATTCAGAAGCACTTAAAATAATTGTCTATCCGTTTTCCGTTTTGATCTCAATTGTCTGCGGATATGTTGTATAAACTTTATTTGGGCTGTCAAGATTTGAAGTCCAGGTCTCTTCCCATATTATTTTGAAGTCGACTATTTTTTGTCCGATGATTTCAGTCCACTTTGCTTCTGATGAAACGTCCCATTTCTGTTCGTAGTCATTTGTACTTTCTGTAAGGTCAAGCAGCTTTGATTGTAGCCCATAACGTTTTCGGGCTACGCGCGGTGCGGAATAAATAACCACAAAACTCTCTTAACCGAAAACCTTTATTAAATATACTGAACTTAATGGCAAATGCAAAAAATATTCTGCTGCTGAAAAAATACATTTGCAACTTGCACAAGCTCCGCATTGCGTGTAGCTTGTGTTGGTGGCAGTTTATTTTGCTATTAGTTTGAATATGTTTTTTCTAGTTAATACAAATATTAATGTTACTGTAATTGTCCAAACGGTTACCAGAACTGGTGAACCGAAAATCCAATTTTTGCTCAATACTCCCATTGCTAGCAATGTATTCATACCTAATAGAACTATCAATATGTCAAAAATAAATGGCAATAGTAAAAACATTAAAAACCATCCGATTTTATGCCTGTTTTCAATCAGTCTGTATGCTTTTATGAGAGGAAAAGCTACAATAAGTATAATCAAAATCAAAACGATAATCCTCGATAAATCCCAGTTATCAATAAATGTATCAGCCACCACCACTTCGTCTCCACCGCCAAATATTGGATTTAATATTCTTCCAAAGGGCATGTTAGCAAATATCAATGAAAAACCTAAAGCTTTTTGGTTTTGGTTATTATTATCCAAAAGAAAACTTCCAAACCAAATCATTACAAATGTAAATACTGGTCCTGCGATAGTTGAAAATATTCCATATGGATTTGTTTCACAGCTATCGCAAAGTCCCCAAACATTAAAATCTCTTTGACCCCAACATCCGCAAATTAAACGTCCAACAGAAGTGTGAACTATTTCATGTGCTTCGTGCATCATAAAAGTCAGAGCTAAAAATGTCAATACATATTGGAATGTTAATTTTATTTTCATAGTCAGTTATTTTAATCGACTACAAATTTGGCAAATTGAATACTGATAAAATTGTAAAAGATTTACCTTAACTATATATCCAATGAATATTACTGCCTTCAATCGTTTTTAGATCTTTAAAGAAAGCCTTTGGTGTGAATCCAGTTAATGATTTAAAATCGCCTACCATATGCGATTGGTCAAAGAATTCAATTATATAACTTAATTCGGACAATTTGGTATTTTGATTGGACTGATGTTTTACTGATAAGGCATTTCTGAAGCGAAGGATTTTCTTATACTCTGAGGGTGTTTTGCATAAATGTTTTTTGAAATGTGATATTAGTGTCTTTTGGCTTACTTTACACTCTTCTGCTAAATCAGATGTTTTGATATTATAATTTTCTTGAATTAGATGAATGGCATTGTATAAAAAAGGATGTTCAAATCCAATAATTTTAGTTGCCCAATAGGCCTCTAATTCTTGAGCTAATAAAGCTTTGTCTTCTATTTTCAATATTTCGCTCATAGATTTTTCATAATCCAAAAAAGGTACAAAAGAATCATAATAACTAGTGCTATAAGTTTCCAGTGATTTTTCTAAAAAAGCATTAAGACCTAAAGGTTTAAAATAGATGCAGATTTCTTTTATGTCTCCTTCATATTGAAAGCAAATAGGCTTATTAAATCTACAAACCAAGCCGGTATTTATAGATTTCGACTTGGAAAATTTGGTAATAATTTTTTTTGAAGTTATTATGCTTTCCGAATTTAGTTCTACTGATACAAATGTAATAATGGAAGGAAATGTTAAATAACTGACTTTCTTTTCATTTCGAGAATGTTCCAAAATGTAAAAACTGTCAATGTATCTTTGAAGCTCTTTGTTTTGTGGTTTGAACGTTTTAATTTGCATGCAATTGCTAAGTTATTGAGTTTGTTTTGTGACACTAACTGACGTTTTGTTTAATGTTTGATTCCGTTGTTTATAGGCTTTATTTGGAGTATAAATTCTCCCTTTTTCTAATCCTTAACTTCGGAGATCGTGGAGTGAGTCTAAGAGTGAATTGCCACCAACGTTTTCGGGCTTTGCGTTGGTGGGCTTTTGAAACCGTAAACTGTCTGCCAGCACCAAAGTTAATTAATTGCTAAAATGTTTCTATTCGTACTGTCCGCCCACTAACGCAAAACCCGTGTTAGGCACAGTTATTATATTTCTGTAGTAGTTCGTCAAAGTTTATTTTTTCCGTTTCTAAATGTCCCGATGCTCCATGTGTTTTCATAAAATTCCATTTTGCTTTCTTGTCAATTTTCACTGGCTGAACTTTTTCACTTAACGGGTAAATCTGTCTGCCAACGAGTTTGAAAAAGCTGTCCTCGTATATTTCAAAGTCTAAGCATGGGAACTTTTTATTTAAATTGTATTCAGTGTCCCACATATATAAAACTTCGTTGTCGTTAAGCTCAACAATATACAAGTCGCTTTCATCTTCATATTCTGGTGCTATTGCAATACGTTTGGTGTTAACTAGGCAAGTGTCAACCGTCCCTTTCTCTATAGCTGAACTTAGTTGTCGTAAAAATAATTTATGTCTGTTTTTCTGTTTGTAGATTTCGTAAGGCCCAAAAACAATAAACGAAAAGGCGAAAACAGCAATTGTCCCGAAAAGAAACGTCCAAAAACTGTCTGGAATTATAGTCGTAATATATGTCAAACCTGCTCCTAAAAGTCCAGCAATAAGAAAATGATAGAACTTAATTTTACTACTTGTTTCCTTTTCTTTCTGCGTTTTCAATGTCTTTAATATTCGCAACTCGTCAGGGTGAAAATTTCTTGTCGTATAAGCAATGTTCATTGTTATGGTGTCTGTCTTATAATTGTGCCTAACGGTTTGCAGCTTGGCGAAGTGGCGGATTTAGAAGTGCTTAGTTTCAATTTAGCACAAATGTTTATTAGAAATCCGAATGTTCAATTTAGCACTGAACCCGCCATTTTGCCAAACTGCTGTTGTGCGTTCGTATTTCTTAAAATTGCTTTTCAAAAGCCTTTTCGTTAAACTTAAATATATTTCCGTCTGCCATTCCAAAAAACAAATTGTTTTTGTTGTCTTTATAAATAGTCCAAATCATTGGGTTAGATAGTTTGTTACTAATTGAATAGTTTGTCAAAGTTTTACCGTCAAATTGCCAAGCTCCTGTATATAAATCTCCAAACCAAATATTGCCTTCCGAATCTTCTTCAATAGCAAAAGGGTGTTCCAATGTGCCTGGTTCTGATTTATTTCCATTTCTTTTACTTGTTGGATGAATTAAGTGATGCTTTTCAGAAAAATTAATTGTTGAATTACCTTCTATAAGCAAAACGCCAATTCCATTATTTCCTATCCAAATTCGTCCTTTTGAATCTGCTAATACACTTCTTATATGCAAACGCTCATTATCTTTTAGGTTTAATTTTTCTTTATCAAAGATATTTACCATTTTACCATCATAGTTAAATAGCGCTGCATAAGTTGCAATCCATACTTTACCGTCTTTATCTTTTGATATACCCGTAACACCATAAGTATTGTCAGAATTATCAGCATTTTTATTTTTAGGTTTTGGGAAAATCAAATAGTTCATATTTATTCCGTCAAAACGATTTATTCCGTCTTCCGCACCCGCATTAAACCATAAATCTCCATTGGTTTTATTCCAATCAAATATTGGGTTGTTATTTATAGATGGATAATTAGTAAACTTTCCTTTGTCATATACACTAACTCCTCTTGCAGTTCCAAACCAAATTTTTCCATTATTGTCTTCTTGGATTGAACGGATTTGATTGTCTGCTAACCCTTCATTTGTTGTAAAGTATTCAAATGATTTTCCATTATATAAACTTACGCCTTCGTTATGGCTTCCAAACCAATAATTACCTTTACTGTCCTGAAAGATAGCACGTATTCCAGAAGTAAATTTTAAGGTGTCGGTTTTTGAAGTTACTACCAATTCGGGCTTATCAGTTTCTTTTTCTGTTGATTTCTTTTCAATACAAGAAAAGTTTAAGGTCAATAATAGTAGTATGTAAATCATTTTCAATTTTTTGTTCATTGTCTATTTCGTGTTTTTCTAATATGACGCACAACGTTTTCGGGCTTTGCGTTCGGGCGGGATTTCGAAGCACAAAGTTTCAATATATTACTAAAGTTCATTAGAAGCACAATGCTCCAAGTTTGCACGTCACCCCGCCTGACGCAAAACCCGTGTTATGCACAGCCATTCTTGTCATTTGAGGTAGAAATATTCTTGAAACACCCATTTGTCACAGTTTTCAGGAATTAAGTTTGTTTTATACTTCTGTTTAGTTACCCACTCGCTAACTTGTTGTTCCCAATTTTTATCTTCTTTGTTGTCCACGCTTGTTCTTATCATAAAAATTTCGCAATTGCCTTTCTTATCAATTGTCCCGTAAACCATAATGTAATATTTGCAGTCTGAATATTCTTTTACTTCTGTCCTGTTTAGTCCTTTAATTAAACTTTCTCTAAATTTATTTCCCGTAATTAGGTCAGGAAATAAATAGCCTTCAGGATATTTAATGTCACGATAGTATTTTGTCTGAGGTTCTGGAATTTTCGTAATACTATCCCACTTTTTAAAATCTGCTTTTTTATGTCGGTTGATTATTTTTCCTGTCAACAACTCAATACAAACAATCTTATCTTCAAGAGTATTAATGTATAATGTGTCATTGGTAACATTCATTGTCTTATACCACAAAGTATGTGAACTTGTTTGTTGAAGTTTACTTTTGTCTGTTACCAAATCGTCTATGAAATATGTAATTGAACTTTTTCCGTTAATGAAAATTTCTATCAACTCCTGTTTCTCAAAGTCTGAATGCCCCCACATCCAATAGGTCGTTGTAACTAAAGTCTTCCCTGTGTTACTGATAAATGCTTCTGTTGGTAAGTAGTTGTCAATTTTGTAAAGTTCTTTTTTGCTTTTACTATCATAAACAATGGTCTTCCCAAAATTTGTCAAGTCGTAATTGTAAAATGGGATTGATTTGAAATAAAATTTCTCGTCTTCGGAGTATCTGTCATACTGATATGCGGGTCCTGGTAAGTCAGCCTTAACTGTCAAACTGCAAAAAATGGTCAATATGAATATTATTGCTCGTGTCATTCTATGGTTGTGCATAACTTTCAAATATACGCAATTATTCCATTTTTCAAATTCGAAATAGTTGCACAGCAAATCCCATTAAAACAAGGATTTAAGTAAAAAGATATATAAAATACGTATATTGCGCATAATGAATATCTAATTTGAGGATATACAAAATGCGCAATAGCTGGAATTCTTATTCATTCACATTTGGAAGCCATAAGGGGCTATCCGTGATTTGGATTTCATTTCCTAAGGATAATTTGCTGATTGCACATTTGAAAGAACATACCCGGCCGGTTTGGAGCCAAAGCAAAAAAATGTGGTACGTAAATAACAGTCCTCAACACCGGAAATTATTTCAATTAGAGGATCAGCCTTCAGGAAAGGAAGTGTTATCCCAAATTGCATCTGTTAACTTAGCGGCTTTTCAGCGTTTTAAAGAGCAACTCCTGCTTAAAGGATACAGCCAGCACACAATACGTACCTATTCCATTGAGTTTGCCCAATTACTTTATGTGCTAAAAAAATATCCTGTTGATAAACTTACTTCCGAGCGATTGCGGGCCTATTTCTTGTATTGCATACAGGAATTACAAATGAAAGAAAACCATTTGCATAGCCGTATCAATGCAATTAAGTTTTATTTCGAACAAGTGCTCCGGCGTGAGAAGTTCTTCTTAGAAATTCCACGACCTAAGAAACCGAGTTCCTTGCCTAAAGTACTGGATATGGATGATGTGAAAAAGATATTATCGCTAACAGAGAATATCAAACATCGGGTAATGCTGAAGCTCTGTTACGGTATGGGCTTGCGGGTAAGTGAAATTGTAAATCTGAGAATTTCAGATATTGACAGTAAGCGTATGCAGGTGATGGTTGTAAGTGCCAAAGGGAAGAAAGACCGTTATGTAAATTTGCCCCGGTCTATATTGGGTGAACTTCGTGAGTATTTTATTACTTACAAACCCAAAGATTTTCTTTTTGAAGGAATGTATGGCGGACAATATAGTGTGAGGAGCGTGCAGGCGGTGTTTAAACAGGCCATGAAGAAGGCGCGGATAAGGAAGAAGATAGGCATACATAGTTTACGACACAGTTATGCCACACATTTACTGGAACAGGGAACAGATATTCGCCTTATTCAGGAACTGCTTGGACATAACGATATTCGAACCACTGAAATATACACGCACGTTAGCAAGAAAAGCCAGGGCAATGTAAAAAGTCCTTTGGATGCGATGTAGGCTTGTGTTCTTAATGCGCATTCAGCCAATTACTGCCCGATGCCGATGCACAGTTTACGCACACCAATGTAAGCGGGTGTATGCAGGCGGCGTCTGCTATGTCGTTTGGCGCGGGTCGTTTTCAGTTAAATTTGGATGTGGCGCCGGGGGTGTGTAGGTTACGGAGCGGGTGGTGGTTTGGTAGGGGGGGGACGGGTTGTAGATTTGCGATGGGCAGAAATTGAAAAACTTTCAGCTCGTTAAGGTAGTTTTGTAAAGTTAAATAGTTAAAGTGAAATTTTGTTGTTGGGCAATATCAGTCAAGCTTAGAAACACAGTTGCCGCATCTACCAAAGTTGAGAGTTGTGCTTCAGTTCGCATAACGCCCACCCTGTTGGCGGCATATGCTACTAAAAATAGTCATCATCGTCCTCTTCAAGTTTTTTGTCGGAACCAATTATTGAAACGTACTGTGCCCTTTCTTTGTCGAACGGAGCATCTTCGTATCTGGTTTCTAATTCCTCCAATAGAATCTGTTTAGGGTGAATGTCAGTTAAATATTTTATATATTCATTAGCTGAATGTGATTCAAATTCAATGGGCTTTATTTTATTAATAAATTCAACAAATCCATCGTCAAATTTATTTTGAAGAAATGCAATCAGTAATTCTTTGCGAAGTGTTTTCTCCCTCTCAAAAGTAAAATCTTTGGCGATAAATATTTTGTATGCTTTTGTGTCATATGTAATTTCATAAGTATAAATATTTAAGGCACTTGCTAATTCTTCAATCAAGCCGTAAAGAGTCTGAGATATTTTGCCAATTGTTCTGCCCCAAAAGTTTCTCATTCGATTATCAATCTCTGTTGAAACAGGAAGTTCCGCAAGAATTTTTGTCTTAAGATGCTTTTCAAAAAAATCAATAAGCAAAGCCTTGCTTGAATTTTCATTATATACAGAATGAAGTCCAAATCTGTCATATCTGCTTGACTTATAGAAGTCAGATAACATTTGCAGGAAATGAATATGCACGTCTGAAAACTTTAAAGAATGCCTTTTCTTTAATCTGTTAAATAGGTCTAGGTGATTATGAGTTATTAACGATCTTTCAAAATCTTGTTGGTTGATGTGTTCTGTGTGTTCTGAAAGAATAATTGCTATTTTTAGAATTCGCTCAACACCGACAGAGGAATTATAAAGAAGCTCAAAACAATCTTCTTCAAAATAGAAAATATCCATTCTGTCAAAAGTATGTAGTGAGTTAAATATGAAAGATCCTGAAATTTGCAGTTCTGTCCCCAAACGGAAATTTTTCCAAAATTCAGTCTGATTCATGTGTCTCTATAGTTTGATGTATGTTTATAAAGTATTGTCGCCAATGTTAAAGTATTGACGTTATGGCGGAAATAGCAATGCGTCAGCAGATATAGTACAAAAGCTAGATAGCAGCACAAACTTTGAGCCTATATTCGTCAGCCGCCATAATGCCAATACAATGTTATGCGATGTTATATTTTGCTCCAAATTTCTCTTGCCAATTGCCTTGCTTGTAGCCCATAACCATTTACCTCAACAGAATTAAGAAAAATATTTTGCCCGTATTGATATTTTGGAATAAGTCTTTTGTCTGCCAAACCATTGTGATGCCTTAAACAGTTGCGAATGTCGTTTACAAACTTTACTTCAGTAAACAATTATGCCGAAATTCCTTGAAGATTCTTTTCGATAAATTTAATTTTTTCCGCTAAAGTCAAGTGCCTTGACTGTTTCTCGGCGAGTGATAAAATTAAATTGTCGCCCTTTTCTTTTATTGTTCTGAGAGTTACTTTAAAATCGTTTTTGTCTGGGTTTGTAACTAATAGTTTTACAATACTTTTAGTCAAGAAGTCCTCAAAGTCAAGAAGCCCTCAAAATGAACTAAGCCTAAAAGAAGAGCAGATTTTGTTATATGATTTTTGTAATTATCAAAATTGTTTCCATAAAGCTGTTCAATAGTCATTCTTATATTAAAACGGTAGTGATGCTTTATTCGTTGGTAAACTTGTTCATCTGAAACTTCAAGAAAACCAACTAATTGATTTAGTTGATTTGTAAGATAGTCAAGATCGTTCATTAGCTATTGTCTTAGTGACGGTTGTCAGTAGTGATAATATCGCAAAACTAACTTCGGATTTGCGAAGAAGAGGATGAGATAGCCCCGCTCATTAGCATTTTTAACTAGGCGCTGTCAAATGCGAGGTGGCGGCATAAAGTTACGCTATACTTGCGTGTCTGCTTATTGTAAATATTAGATCTGTAAAGTCGTCGTTGGGTTTTACGTCATTGCATTTATATCGCCAGCCCGTCTCGGTTTTTTCTTTTTTCATTGCGAAACCATTATGACCCATGTGTTGCGTTCCGTTGATTAGAGCCATGTTGTAAAACCTTATGTATCCCTTCTTATTTTTACATTTGACTGTAAAAGTAAAAGGAAGCTTCGACTTCTTTTTCTTTCTTTCTTCTGGGGGAATAGAATAATGTTCAAACACTACTGCTTTTTTTACAGTCTCTCCAAATATTGAGACATTTTCGGTAAAGCCAATACCCTGAATGAATTCCGAATTAGTGCTTTCGATTATCACTATAATTTCTTCATTAAGCTTAAGGCTAATGGTGTCCGACAAATAAATAGTCTCACCAGCAAGATCAACCGGTTGTCCCTTGGTTTGTATGAAATATTTTTCAAATGATGCCATTTTATGCCCTGATGAATTCGTTAGACACTTGCAATAACTAGTTGAGACTTTGCGTCTGGGTCAGTTCATGTGCTCAAAATCTGGCAAACTATACTTAACTTAAATAGTAGTATAATCCACTGATTTTAAAATCACTTCTTTTGTCACATACATACTGAAAATCAAGTTTCCCCTCGCCAAACTCTGACTTATAAAAGTAACTTAAATAAGTTATATATTATAGTTTTCTCTCGTATATTTTTTGTCATAGTTCTTTTTGTTGTTAAAGTAATTGATCCATTCCATTGTTGCGTCGTTTATGATGTTTTTATTGTCCCGATAATGAACCAAGAAGTAATAGAGAGAAATCAGATAAATAATTCCAAATATAGATCCGAGGGTGACGACTGTTTCGGAGTTGACTTTTGCTTCATCAAAAAGCAAGCAGCTTTGTGCATAAAAAATAATACCTGAAAAAAAGATATAGACAATTTGTATTTGATAAAACAGTTTAATTTCTGATGCGGGCACATAGGTGGAAATCACTGATTTTTGATTTATTGGGCGAATCCGAAGTCCATTTTTCTCTTTTTTTATTGCATTTGTTCCTGATGTGTTTTTTTCTACCCGATTAGCAAGTATCCAAAGTCCCCGCGTTTCTTTTTCATAATCTTTATCCTCGGTATTAATCTGAGCATATTTATATCTGGGAAGTTCAAATGCCACAAACGTATAGGATACTTGTCTTACGGCTTGTGAAACCCATATTTTGCCTATGTTATTGCAAATCCAAGTGAGTATTATCATAAAAAGGCAAATAAGAAAAGAGGAAAGAACGGTTTCGGTTTTCGAACTTGAATACACTAATGCCACAAAACCTGCGATCTGATAGAGGAAAAGCAATCTGAAGCTGTTGAATATCTGAATAAACTCATTTTTTAATGTAGTGTAACACTCTTTGTCCAGAGGATCAAGATTATTAATGGGATTGGGATTCATATATGCTAATTATTAATTATTTGCATCTATCTAATGTCGAAAATTAGCATAATGATTTCATAAAAACAAAATTTTGAATTGTAGCTTGAGGCAATAATTACATTGCTTTTTAACTCAAAAAATCAATGGTTTAGAATATATCCTAAAAACGACTTATGAAAATAGCCTATCCCAGCGATAACACTTAGTTATCACTGCATATCAAATAGGTTTTTGTACTCTTAACGCTAATTACACCTCAATGCGCATCCAGCCAATTATCCCCCGTTCCCATTCCCACCTCCACCGGCACGCTCAGCTTCACGGCGTTTTTCATGGCGTTTTCAATAACCGGTTTCACCAGCTCCACTTCATCCAGCGGCACATCAAACACCAATTCGTCGTGTACTTGCAGCAGCAGGCGGGTGCGCACGTTCATGGCTTTGAGTTCTTTGTGTACGTTGATCATGGCCACTTTAATCATGTCGGCGGCGGAGCCTTGTATGGGGGCGTTTATGGCGTTGCGCTCGGCGAAGCCGCGTACTACGGCGTTTGACGAGTTAATGTCGCGGAGGTAGCGGCGGCGGCCGAGGATGGTTTCTACGTAGCCGTGCTCGCGGGCAAACTCCATTTGCGTGTCCATGTAATCTTTAATGGCGCTGTACTGGATGAAGTATTGCGAAATAATTTCCTGCGCTTCCTTGCGCGGAATGTTGAGGCTTTGCGAAAGTCCGAAGGCCGATTGTCCGTAAATAATACCAAAGTTTACGGCTTTGGCCTTGCTGCGCATTTCGCGCGTTACTTCTTCCTGCGACACGCCAAATACGCGCGCGGCAGTGGCGGTATGGATGTCGTGGCCGTGGTTGAAGGCTTCGGTCATGCCGGGGTCTTTGCTGAGCGCGGCAATAATGCGGAGTTCAATTTGTGAGTAGTCGGCCGAGAGCAGGGTCCAGCCTTCGCCGCGCGGTACAAAAGCCTTGCGTACTTCGCGGCCGCGGGCGGTGCGGATGGGAATGTTTTGTAAGTTGGGATTGTCGGAACTGAGGCGGCCGGTGGCGGCTACTACCTGGTTGTAGCTGGTGTGTACGCGGCCGGTGCGCGGATTGACCATTTGCGGAAGTGAATCGACATAGGTGCTTTTCAGCTTCACCATTTCGCGGTAGTTGAGAATCTGCTCCACAATGGGATGCTTGCCCACGAGCTTCTGCAAAATGTCTTCGCTGGTGGCGTACTGGCCGGTGCGGGTTTTCTTGGGCTTGTCGCCAATGGCAAGCACTTCAAACAAAATATCGCCCACCTGCTTTGGCGACGAAATATTGAACGGTGTGCCGGCCAGTTCCTGAATGTGTTTGTCGAGCGTGGCAATTTCTTCGGCCAGCGCAGCCGATTGTTTGGCCAGCGTGGCCGTATCAAGCGTAATGCCTTCGGCCTCCATGGCGGCAAGCACTGGCACAAGCGGCATTTCCACTGTATCAAAAAGCGGGCGCACGTTTGACGATGCTAGCTCAGGCTCAAATACCTTGCGCAGCTGGAACGTTACATCGGCATCTTCGGCAGCGTATTCTTTTATCTCGTCAAGCGGCACATCGCGCATGCTTTTCTGGTCTTTGCCTTTTTTGCCAATCAGTGTTTCAATGCTCACCGGCGAATAGTGGAGGTACGTTTCGGCAAGCACATCCATGTTGTGGCGCATATCGGGCTGCAGCAGGTAGTGCGCAATCATGGTGTCAAACAACTGTCCGCGCAGGGCAATGCCGTAGCGTTGCAGCACGCTGAGGTCGTACTTTATGTTTTGTCCGGTTTTGCCGATGCTTTCACTTTCAAACAGCGCGCGGAATTCTTCCAGCAAGGCTTTCGCTTCGTCCTGATTGGCCGAAACCGGTACATACCACCCCGTGCCGGCTTCCCAGCTGAACGAGAGGCCTACAATTTCTACATTGTGTGCGTCAAGTCCGGTGGTTTCGGTATCGAAGCAGAAGCTTTGGAGCTGGGCAAGCTGTGCAATGAGTGCGGCACGTTTTTCGGGCGTGTCGGCCAGGTGATAGGTGTGGGGCGTATCGGCAATGGTTTTGTGCGTAACGGGTGCGGCTGTATCTTCACTGCTTTGTGTATCGCTTTCGTCGCCGCCGGTGTTGCCGAAAATGTCTATCTGCCCCGGTTTTGTTTTGCGCGATGCGGCCGATGTGTTTAATTCTTCGGCGGCAGGTTCTTCGCCAAGCACAATTTGCATGAGTCGGCGGAACTCAAGCTCGCCAAATACGGCGCGAATTTTTTCCTTGTCGGGCTCGCGGTAGCGGAGTTGTTCTTCGTTCAGTTCAACCGGCGCATCGAGCAGAATGGTGGCGAGTTTTTTGGAGAACAAAGCCTGCTCGGCATGTTGTTCTACTTTTTCTTTTTGCTTGCCTTTGAGCTTGTCGCTATTGGCAATCAGGTTTTCGACACTGCCGAATTGCTGCACAAGGGCAATGGCCGTTTTTTCGCCCACGCCCGGAATGCCGGGTATGTTATCCACACTGTCGCCCATGAGTCCGAGAATGTCGATGACTTGTTCGGTACGTTCAATGCCGTAGCGTGCGCATACTTCCTTGACGCCGAGTTTTTCGGGCGGGCCGCCTTTGTAACCGGGCTTATAGATGAAAATGTTTTCTGAAACCACCTGACCGTAGTCTTTGTCGGGTGTCATCATGAAGGTGATGTAGCCTTCGGCTTCGGCTTTTTTGGCGAGCGTGCCAATGATGTCATCGGCTTCGTAGCCGTCTGATTCGAGTGTGGCGATGTTGAATGCGTCGAGCAGCTGGTAGATGTAGGGGATGGCCACGCGCAGGTCTTCGGGCATTTCCTGGCGGTTTGCTTTGTAGTGTTCATAATCCACATGGCGCTGCGTGGGAGCGGCGGTGTCGAACACAACGGCAATGTGTGTGGGCTGTTCTTTCTTGAGCAGATCGAGCAGGGTATTGGTAAAGCCGAATACAGCGGAGGTATTGAGGCCTTTTGAGTTGATGCGGGGACTGTTGCTGAATGCGAAATAGGCGCGGTAAATGAGGGCGTATGCGTCGAGCAGAAAAAGTTTTTTCATGGTGTAGTGTGTGTTCGGAACAACAGGAAAGCGAAGGTAAGGTTAGTGGGCGTTGTTTGCCAGTGTGCGGGGGAAATTTAGGGGGCTTTTTTGTGTGCTGCGGAAAGTTTTTTCCTTCAAAGCCGGAGAAACTTTCCGCATTGTTTGTGCAAGTCTGTGCCTTGCGGCAGGCTGCCTGGGAAATTTTTGGAGGGCTTGTTTTAAAAAAGTTGCAAACTTTTTTAATCAATGCATCCGGTTTCTATCGTCTTCGACGATGGAAACCGGATGCAGCCTGCCTTGCCGCAGGCTTGACTGAAAACCAGACGACCCGGAGCTTGGAGGCACCCGGGTCGTCGGCGGAAACTACTACTAAGGGAAATCTTCGGGTTAGTTGCCTTTTTGGGAGGCAGCCCACTCGTTATATTCTTCGGCTATTTCGATGCAATCAGTCAGTTCGTATTTTTTGTCTTCGGCCTGAATGCGTTCTACCAGTTCGGTATGATCGGCCATGAGATCGGCTACGATTTTTTTGAATTTACCGGTTTTGAGTTTTTGGGGTTCTTCGCCCTGCTTATCGGTATTTTCAATAAAGTATTCTTTCTCTACCACAATTTCACTTCCGCGCTGCAATTCGTACTGAAATTCATACACGTTGATGCGGCCTGTGGCGAGTACTTTTACGAAGGCCATTTCGCCACCAATGCGGCGGGAAAGGAATTTTACGTCTTCGTAGCCGTAGGATTTAACCTTTTCAGGGTTGTAGGATTTCTTTTCGGTTTCGGAAAGTTTGATCTGTACTTTTGAGTAAAGATCAATTTCCTTCTTGGTGTTGTAACGCACCTCACCTTTCACGGTGTCGCCCGAATTGAGCACCACATAGCCCGTTTTCCATACATACTCGGCGCGGGCTGTGATGAACAGACCGGAAGCGAGCAGCAGGGCCAGTGTAAAAAACTTTTTCATTGCGTTGAATAAT
Organism: Bacteroidota bacterium; assembly: GCA_020402865.1. Taxonomy (NCBI): domain Bacteria; kingdom Pseudomonadati; phylum Bacteroidota; species Bacteroidota bacterium. The sequence goes on from JADBYT010000001.1 coordinate 215,423, forward strand.
TGTTTTTATGTGTGAGCATCCCAAAGAAAGGTCATTGCCCGTGTGAAAGCAAGAGGATGTGAATATCTGAGCCGGGATGTTAATAAGTTGTGCAAACCGGGTTTATAACCGGTGGTTTGAAAACCGGGTTTTGGTATGCAAATAATGCAAAAGCGTGAATAGGGCGGTCGTTCAGGGGTTTTTCACGATGTTTTTTGTAAAACTTTCGGGCGTGCGGACTAAAGCGGGTGGGTGAGGTTTGTATTTTCGCCGCAAACCTTTTTCCAGTGGCTTCACTTTCGTTCCGCAACCGTTTCCGCACCGCTTCTGCCACCATTGTAATAAGTATTACACTGGCTTTGATTATGCTGGGCCTGCTGGGCGCCATGCTGCTGAAAGCGCGCTCGGTTTCTGATTATGTGCGCGAAAACGTGTCGGTAATGGTGTTGCTTGACCGTGATGCGCGGGAGGCAGATATTATCAACCTTCAGAAAACGATTGACCGGGCACCGTGGCGGAAAAGTACGCTGTACATCTCACGCGAGGAGGCCGCTGAAATGATGAAAAAGGAACTTGGCGAGGATTTTATTGCCACGTTGGGCGAAAATCCGCTGCAGCCCACCATTGAAATCAACCTCAAGGCTGCATACGCCAATACCGACAGTCTGACATTTATTGAACAGGAGCTGCGCAGCGACGCGCGAATAAAAGACGTGGTTTATCAGAAAGACTTAGTGGGCGAACTGAACAACCGCATGGGTTCATTAGGGCTGGTGGCTACGGTGGTGAGTGCGGCGCTGTTGTTTATAGCAGTGGTGATAATATTTATTACGGTGCGGCTTAGTATCTATTCACAGCGGTTCCTGATCCGCACCATGGATCTGGTGGGCGCCACGCAGCGTTTTATCCGCCGTCCGTTTGTGTGGCGCGGTGTGGTAAACGGCATAATGGGCGCGCTGCTGGCAATTGCGGCCACCACAGTTGTAATTCTGGCGCTTGACCGTAATTTCCGCGATTTGCAGCTGGTGCAGCTGGGCGATGTGCAAACGCTGGCCCTGCTGGCGCTGCTGCAACTGCTGCTGGGTGTAGGCATTACGTGGATAAGCACCATAATGGCCGTGCGCAAATACCTGCGCCAAAGTGCGGATGCGCTTTACCGGAACTAACAGCCTCTAAGCTGGTTTTTTATTGCACCGGACGATTTGGGTGTATAGCCCTGATTGCAGCGGAAATCAACTAAAACAAAAACTGTGGCTAACCTCTACGAGATCTTTAAGATCTCGTAGAGGTGAATACTAATTTTTTTGTTTTAGTTGATTGGAGCGGAAAGCAGGAGCGGACGGTATTTTGAGGCTTCCCGCAGGTTCGCTCCAAACTATTCAGGGGCAAAAACTCCAATAAGTCATAAAAACACGGGGCACCGTTCCCACTTTGGCCTCAATACTTATCTTTGCGTTATGGCTAAGATTAACATAAAGAAAGACGCCCCCGCTGCTGCTGCTTCTTCAGAGAAGGCGAAACCTGCCACAATGGCTTTTGGCCGCACCAATTACCTGATTATACTTGGTGGTGTGGTGATGCTCATTATCGGCTATCTGCTTATGGTAGGCGGCGGGTCTGACGATCCGAATGTGTTTAACGAAGAAATGTTCAGCACACGCCGTATTACGGTATCGCCCATTGTGCTGCTGCTGGGTTTTGTGGTGGTGCTTTACGGCATTATGCACAAAGGCAAAACACAGGCCTAACCAAATCATACACGCTTTTTCAACCATGCAAAATGTTTTCCGCTCGAAAGTCCGGGAAACATTTTTCTTTTTCCGATGGGTATAGCTGAAACACTTGTACTGGCCGTTATTGAAGGGCTCACTGAATTTCTGCCGGTATCGTCAACCGGGCACATGATTATTGCCTCGTCGTTTATGGGCATTGCGGCCGATCCGTTTGTGAAAACGTTTACCGTAGCCATACAGCTTGGTGCCATACTTTCGGTGCTGGTGCTGTACTGGAAACGTTTTTTGCAAAGCGTGAATTTTTATGTGAAACTGGCCATTGCGTTTGTGCCGGCCGCCGTGTTTGGTTTTTTGCTGAACGATTACATTGATGCACTGCTTGAAAATGTAATTGTGGTAGCCGTAACACTGGTGCTGGGCGGCGTGGTGTTTTTGTTTATAGATAAATGGTTTGCGCGAAACGAAACGCAGGGCAGCGATGAGGTGAAACCGCGCTCGGCATTGCTCATTGGCCTGTTTCAGGTGGTGGCTATGATTCCGGGCGTATCACGCTCAGCGGCCACCATTATTGGCGGGTTAACGCAGGGACTAACGCGGCGGGCGGCGGCCGAGTTTTCGTTTTTTCTGGCGGTGCCCACCATGTTTGCGGCCACGGCCTACAAGTTGTTTAAGCTTTGGAAGGAGGGCGGCAGCTTTACACCCGATCAGACACAAATGCTGCTGCTGGGCAATGTAGTAGCGTTTGTAGTAGCCATAGCGGCCATACGTGGTTTTATCGGTTTCCTTTCGCGAAGGGGTTTTGCGGTGTTTGGCTGGTACCGTATAGCGCTGGGGCTGGTGCTGCTTGTTATTCATTTCTTCTTTTTTCCGCTTACCGTAGCATGATGCGCACCTATGATTTTGCGGCCGGTGAGGTGCTGCTTATTGACAAGCCGCTTACCTGGACATCGTTTGATGCGGTGAACCGCGTGAAATATCAGATTACGCGGAGGCTGAAAATAAAAGCCAAAGTGGGGCATGCGGGTACGCTTGATCCGCTGGCTACAGGGCTGCTGATTATTTGCACAGGCAAATTCACCAAGCGGCTCGACAGCTTTCAGGCGCAGGAAAAAGAATATACCGGCACCATTGTGGTAGGAGCCACCACGCCCTGCTGCGATCTTGAAAAGCCGGTGGATGCGTGGTTTGAAACCGCACACATAAGTGATGAGCTGCTGCACCGCACTGCCATGCAGTTTATGGGAAAGCAAACGCAGGTGCCGCCGGTATTTTCGGCTATTCGTGTAAACGGCAAACGGGCCTACGAACACGCCCGCAGCGGCCGCGAAACAACCATGCCGCCGCGCGAGGTGGAAATTCCGGCATTTGACATTACCGGCATACGCCGCATTACCGATGAGCAGGGCCACGCACTTATTGAAGTTGATTTTAGAGTGGCCTGCAGCAAGGGCACCTACATACGCTCACTGGCACGCGATTTCGGGCAGGCGTTGGGCGCCGGCGGGCACCTGAGCGCCCTGCGCCGAACCAAAATAGGCGAGTTTGACGTGAAAGACGCCATTACTACAGCGCAGTTTATGGAACTGATGGAGGAAATGGAAAAAAGCCTGAATGTGGACGGAGATACTGCGTAACCTTAAATTTTGAGCACATCAAAATTCTTCACCTCCGGAGCCGGGAAATAGTAAGGGAAACAGATATAAAATTCATAATACCCTTCGGCCGGAGGAACAAACGTGCCGTTTAGCTGCACACACTGTTCCTGTTTCCAGATCTGCTTGGCAAGCTGTTCGGGCTTATCGGCATAACGGTAAAATACGTTGGCCTGAACAATTTGCCGGGTTTGTGCGCTTAGCTGATATAACTGGCCGGCACTGAGGTAATGCCTGCCCCTGAATTTGTAAAACAGAAACTTAGGAATGGCATAATTGTGTGGAAGGCTGGTGATGTGGCGCAGCTGGTAACGGCGTTTGCCCGAATGAAAACGGATTGCAGTAAACGGTGTGGCGGCCTGCACCCAGAGTGTGCCGTTTTGCGATTGCACAGCAGCACGCTTCCATGAACCGGTGCCTTTACGTACCCAAATTTCAGGCAGTTCGGCAAAAAGCGTGTCGAAACCGAGGCGGATAAAACGCACCTCGTTTTGCCAGCTTATCTGGTGGGTGGCACCTGCACGTAGCCTGCACGACAGCGAATCTGATGCGGCATAATGCTTTTTACGCAGCTGGATGCCGCCCGGTATGGCTTTAAGACTGTCTTCAAATAATTTGCTGGTTTGCAGCCCGCCGATGGTTTTAGAGGAGTCGAGGGCAATAGCAAACTGATACCGGGGCGCTTTGTAGAATTGGGTTCTCGTGTCGAATTTATTGACTGCCATTGGCGACCAGATCATCATTTGCCGGTAAAATGCAGAGTCGCCGTAGTAGTACAGTAAATGCTCCATCTGCGTAAGCTGATACCTCATATATTCATTCGTCACGCCGCTGTTTGTCCGGTTATAGTTTGTCCATGTGGGTGTATCGTACTTGTGCAGGGTGTTCAGCAACGACTGATAGGCCGCATTATGCACCCGCCGCGCAGCCGTATCGCCCGGAAATACTTCAAGATATTCAGCAAGGCCGATGAGTCCGTTAATAAAACCATTCAGCACCTGTGGCGATTTTTTTGAATTCGGGTATTCTTCAATCCACAAATAACCTTCGGGTGTTTTGCCAATTGTTCCTTTATTGTCCTGCGTGCGGAGCATAAACTGTGCAACCTGCTGCATTTTTACCAGTGCGGTTTTGTCTTTGGTAAGATCATAGTAGCGATACAGAAAGGAAAGCGCCACGCCCTGCGTCATTCCCGAATACCAGGGTGCATTTAAGTCGTGAAACTTGAAACGGTATGGCAGCCCCATGTATTTTCTGTCTTTACTTATTTCCACTAAAGCCGTATCGCAGAAATAGCGATACTGATTAATTACCTGTGCACGGGCGTCTTTGTTTGCCGTGGCCTGGTATTCGTGATAATTCATAATTCCCCAAATGGCAATGGAGAGTGCGTGATATTGTTTGTTCTGCGTAAGAATGCCGGTGCTGTCAATAGCACGGTTGTGCATACCCAGCCATTGTGTGGTGTTGAAGTGAGCCGTAATGCAACTGTAGTTTTTTGGTTTTGGCGCTGTTTGCCCCCATGTCAAATTGAAAAAAAGTAAAAGCAGAACCATTAATCCTTGTCTAAGGAAAACATGTAAAGGCATAAAAAGCGGTTTATTTTGGGGGAGATGATCTAATAACGCACAAATATGGATTGGTTTCAAAAAAAGCGTCGAAATTTCTTACCGCTAACGGATTTTCAGTTTTCGGTCGGATTAAACCTGTTTCCAGTTGCAAAAAGCAGTTAACTGTTTGATTTTTGGTGAATTAACCGTGAGCAGGGCAGGATGTTTCCACGGATACCTGATCATGCGGCTGACAACCGTTAATTTTACATTAGCTCAGGGGAATACGAAAAAATTAATTCCCGGTCTTATCGCATCTAAACCTGCGTTTATCCTTCAATTAAGTTCATTTAGAGAAATTTTTATCCCTGAAAACGTTTACAAACACCCAACATTCCCTTCATATTTTGAAAAAAATGGCGTAACCTCTTGACAACGGGGTATGTTGGGGGATATATTTGCGCCCGATTTTCAGGCATTTTACTCTGGGTGATGGCAAAACTCCTTTTGTAGTGTACTGGAACCATGTATCACTAAACAACCAGGCGAGATAGCCGGTTTACCGGCCCGTAGCAGTACGACTCCCCACACGCACTATGAAACTATCACAGTTCAAATTCACGCTGCCCCGCGAACTTGTTGCCGATTATCCGGCAAAAAACCGCGATGAGTCGCGGCTGATGGTGATTGACCGCAAAACAGGTACAATCGAGCATAAGCTTTTTAAAGACATTCTCGACTACTTTGAAGACGGCGATGCCATGATTTTGAATGATACCAAGGTGTTTCCGGCCCGTTTGTATGGCAATAAGGAAAAAACCGGGGCAAAAATCGAGGTTTTTCTGCTGCGTGAGCTTAACCGCGAAAGCCGTTTGTGGGATGTGCTGGTTGATCCGGCCCGTAAAATCCGTATCGGCAACAAGCTTTATTTTGGCGAAAACGATTCGCTGGTGGCTGAAGTAATTGACAACACCACCTCACGCGGCCGCACACTGCGTTTCCTGTTCGACGGGCCTTACGAGGAATTTAAGAAAACCATTGAGGAGCTGGGCAACACACCCATTCCGAAATACATACGCCGTCCGCTGCAGGCCGATGATGCCGAGCGTTACCAAACCGTGTATGCCCGCGTAGAAGGTGCAGTAGCGGCCCCCACAGCCGGTTTGCACTTTAGCCGCGAGTTGCTTAAGCGCCTCGAACTCAAAGGCGTTGGCTTTGGCATGCTTACCCTGCACGTGGGGCTGGGCAGTTTCCGCCCGGTGGAGGTGGAAGACCTTACCAAACACAAAATGGAATCGGAGCAGGTAGAAATTCCCCAGTCGTGTGCCGATGTGGTGAATGCCGCTAAAATCCGTAAAAAGCGCGTGTGCGCCGTAGGCACCACCTGCGTGCGTGCCATAGAAACCTCCGTTTCTACCGAAGGTTTGCTGAAGCCCTACATCGGCTGGACCAACCGCTTTATTTTTCCGCCGTATGATTTTCAGATTCCCAACTGCATGATTACCAACTTCCACGCGCCCGAATCGACGCTGCTGATGATGGTAACTGCGTTTGGCGGCTATGATCTGATTATGAAGGCATACAAGGAAGCTGTGAAGGAAAAATACCGCTTCCTCAGCTACGGCGATGCCATGCTTATTTTGTAAGCTGAACCACTCTCCAATAAGTGCAAAAGCGCATCATCCGCAAAGGGTGATGCGCTTTTTTTATGGCAGTGTTTACTGCTGTGTAGGTGTTTTGCTGAGTTTTTTCCAAAGCAGATAAGAGTAAACCACTACCCCTGCCGTGCTGAGTAAAATTCCGGAAATGAAGGTGATAAACATGGCTTCGGCCGGTAGCAGAAACACAAGCGGCAGCATGATTAGTGCCATAATTACCCACACACGGCCGCCAAGACGGTGTGTTTTGCGCCACACCTCATCGTTGCTGAGTGTCCACGGGGTGCGGATGCCGGCAAAGTAGTTGGGCTTTACCACCGTCATGTAATTACCCAGGCCGAGAAACAGCAGCAGTACCATGATGGTAATGATGCGCGGAATATCGGTAACTGTGCCCAGCGCGGCTAAAGCGGCCACAACGGGCAGTGCGGCAAAGAAGAGATGAAGCACAAGCCGCAGCGAGCCGAAGCCTTTATCGTCTGCCGCCAGCTGTTTGCGCTTGGGATCGATTTTGGGGATGAGCAGCAGCAGCGGATAGGCAGCCAGCCCGATACATGCAAATACCCAAAACGTGGCGGGGCTGCCCATTCTGTCAACCTGCCCGTCGGGGCCCCAGTGCACAGGTACTTTTTCGGGGTAGCTGCCCCAGGTTACAGCCATAAAAATGAGCGGCGCCAGCGAAAGTGCAAGAAGCACAAGTTCGAAAGGCTTTGTAAAGATCGTTTTCATTGTTTTTTCTTTTTAGGGTTATCATTTTTCGTTTTCAGGCTCATTACCCAGCTCAGTGCTTCATCAAGCACCGTGGTGTTGAGCGTGTAAAGGATAAACTGCCCGTTGCGTTCCGAGGTAACCAAACCAGCCTGCCTGAGCAAATCAAGATGATGCGATATGCTTGGTTTGCTGATGTGAAACGCATCGGCTATTTCTCCTGCGGTCATGTCGCGCTCGCGCAACATCGCCAAAATTTCACGTCGGGTTTCATCGCCTAAGGCTTTAAATAATGTATTCACGAAACAAATTTACAATGAAATTCGATATTTAGATAAATGTCTAAATATTGAACACTGACAGTAGTCAGTGTTTGGTATGGATTGATGAAAGGGCGTTAATTGGTGGATGAAGGAATCACCTGCATTTCACGCAGCATGCGATAGGCCAGTGCCTTACGGGCATTACCGAAATGCGGATTGTTGTAATCAGTTGAGGTGGTGAGCAGGTTGGCGAAGTAATATACTTTGCTGCCCACTTCCACATAACCCACATACCAGCCGGTCATGAGCAGCGAATCGGTATAGCCCCAGCCGGTTTTGCCGTACATGGTAAATTGGCCGTTCGCTTCATTAATCATTATTTTCTTTGTGGTACCCATTGTTTGTTCCGAAAACGGGAGCTTATTGTCGTGCAGGAGTTTTAAAAATTCGATCTGTTGTCCGGCACTGATCCGCAATTTTCCGGTGAGCCAGAATTGTGTTATGCCTCCGGTGGTATCTGCGTTTCCGTAGCCGCACGAATCGAGCCACATCTTCATTCGTGCTGCACCCACACGCCGCGCCAGTTCCTGATAATACCACACGGTTGAGTTTTTGTAGGCTTCCTGCAGATTTTGAGTTTTATTCCAGTTGGGGTTCTGGTGCTTTTTGCCATTCCATTCAAATACCTGCTGTTCATCTTTCAATACACCTGTTTCGAGACCAATAAGTGTATTGCAGATTTTGAAAGTGGAAGCCGGAGTGACTTGCCACGTGGCCATTGACTGATTTACATACGTGTATTGCTGCAACTGCGGGTCGTATAGTACAAAGCAACCCTGCACGCCAATTGAATCGTAGAGGTAGTTCAGGTCATTGCGCATTACCGGGGGCAATGCGGCATGTGGTTTTGCAAAATGCCGGCTGAGTATGTTGTTGAATTGAGTGTATGGTGACTTGTGCATATTCATTCCGGGAAATGTGGTGCTCAGGTGTTTCAACTCATTGAGTGCGCCACGTTTAATAAACCCGTTAAGAATGACGGTATGCTGATTGTTAGCGGTATAACAATTGTCGTAAACTACAAGATGCTGCTTGGGACGATATAGGTCGCAGTATGGGTAAACGGAGAACAATACACATAACTCATCTTCCCTGTCTTCATCCGCATTTTCCAGCCAAACCGTATCAATCTGAGCCGGGGCAAAGCACGATGATGAGATATGCAATGTATCAGGATGAAGAACTGCTTTATATCCATCGTAAGCACTAACCGCCGGGTAAACCAATGTAATCTGATTCCGGTTGGCATCGGGTGCAGTTCGCACGAAAAAGAAAATCAAGGAAGAATCGCTATTGGAAAAGCCCACACCGAAGGAATGGTAATCCATCAATGAATCTCCGGGCTGCAAAGCGAGCAAACGATAAATGCCAATCCGCGAAGTATCTGCCTCCTGCGCACCGAGCAAAGATGCAAAACAGCCAATCAGTGCGGTGAGCAGGAGTTTGCGCATGGTTATACGGTAGTGTTGATGCTGAGTTCTTTCAACTGTTTCGCATCAATAACCGACGGCGAATCGATCATGACATCGCGGCCGGCATTGTTTTTCGGGAAAGCAATGAAATCGCGAATAGAATCGGCACCGCCGAAGAGTGAGCAGAGACGGTCAAAGCCAAAGGCAATGCCGCCGTGCGGAGGTGCGCCAAACTCAAACGCATTCATCAGAAAGCCAAACTGGGCCTGCGCTTCTTCGGGCGTAAAGCCGAGTACGCCAAACATGCGCGCCTGCAAATCGCGGTCGAAAATGCGGATGGAGCCGCCGCCCACTTCCACGCCGTTTATCACCATGTCGTAAGCGTTGGCGCGTACTGCACCGGGATCGGTATCGAGTTTGGCAAGGTCTTCGGGCCAGGGCGCGGTAAACGGGTGGTGCATGGCAAACCAGCGGCCTTCGTCTTCGTTGTACTCCAGCAGCGGGAAATCAATTACCCACAGGCAGGAGAACGTATTCTTATCGCGCAGGCCGAGGCGTGTGCCCATTTCCAGACGCAGCTCGTTCAGCGCTTTGCGGGTTTTATCGGTATTGCCGGCCAGCAGCAGCAGCAAATCGCCGGGCCTGGCATCGAATGCAGCGGCCCATTTCTTCAGTTCGTCTTCGCTGTAAAATTTATCCACCGATGATTTGATGGTGCCGTCGTCGTTTACACGTGCATACACCAGGCCGCTTGCGCCCACCTGCGGACGTTTCACAAACTCGGTAAGCTCGTCAATCTGCTTGCGTGTAAACGAAGCGGCGCCGGTGGCGCAAATGCCCGCCACGAGTTCGGCATTGTCGAACACGGGGAAGCCTTTGCCTTTTACCACGTCGTTCAGTTCCACAAAGCGCATTCCGAAACGTGTGTCGGGTTTATCGCTGCCGTAGTATTTCATGGCATCGGCGTAGCTCATGTGCGGCAGTTCGCCAATGTCTATGCCTTTTACTTCGCGGAAAAGGAAGCGCACAAGTCCTTCAAACATGTTCAGAATGTCGGCGCGTTCCACAAAGCTCATTTCACAGTCAATCTGTGTAAACTCCGGCTGGCGGTCGGCGCGCAGGTCTTCGTCGCGGAAGCATTTTACAATCTGGTAGTAGCGGTCGAAGCCGGCCACCATGAGCAGTTGTTTGAAGGTTTGCGGGCTTTGCGGCAGTGCGTAAAACTGGCCGGGGTTCATGCGCGAGGGCACTACAAAATCGCGCGCACCTTCGGGAGTGGATTTGATGAGCACCGGTGTTTCCACCTCAATAAACTGCTGGTTGTTGAGGTAGGCGCGTGTGGCCTGTGCCACGCGGTGACGCAGCAGGAGGCTTTCGCGCACGGGGTTGCGGCGCAAATCGAGGTAGCGGTATTTCATGCGCAGTTCGTCGCCGCCGTCGGTTTCGTCTTCAATGGTAAACGGCGGAGTTTTTGCGCTGTTGAGCACGGTAAGTTCCGATACGATAATTTCAATATCGCCGGTGGGCATGTTGGGGTTTTTGGCTTCGCGCTCGCGCACGGTGCCGGTGGCGCGTACTACAAACTCGCGGCCCAGTTCGGAGGCCTGCTTAAACAAGGCTTCGTTTACAGCCATGTTAAACGTAAGCTGTGTAAGGCCGTAACGGTCGCGCAGCACCACAAAGGCCACGCCTCCGGCCATACGTGTATATTGAACCCAGCCGCAAAGGCTTACTGTTTTTCCGGCATCGGCTATGCGGAGTTCACCGCAGTTGTGTGTACGAAGCATAAAGCAAAAATGAGTTGTAAAGGACTGCGAAGGTACAAAAGATGCGGGGTTCGGGAATATACATCGAACCCAATAAACCTACTTTATTCTTAACTCAAAGTAGGTTAATTTGCTGGCAGTTAAGGTTGAACATAACGCAGAATAGGTTAAATTCGTAGTACTGCACCCTCCCGGACCAACTAATGCATTCATCCCGTTTTTTACTCATCCTGTTTTTGCTGTGCCCCTTTTCTGTGGTTTATGCGCAGGTTCCGCAATCTGCACCGCAGGCAATTGTAGTCACTGCGGTTGTGAACGACATGTCGTGCAGCAGTGTGTGCGATGGCGTAATCACAGCCAGTGTATCGCCGGCCGGAGTATATCAGTATGCCATTGATAATTTACCGTTTCAGTCGTCCAACGTATTCAGCAATTTATGTGCAGGTACTTACCGTATTTCTGTGCGTAATTCTTTTGGCGATAATGATACGGCTATGGTGACGGTGGGGGTGATGCCGCCGCCTGTGGCGCAGTACAACACGCAGGCTGCTACCTGCGCCTCACTTTGCGGAGGCGTGCTGGAAGTGTCGCAGGTTAATCCTCCGGGTTTTTATCAGTTCAGTATCAACAACGGGCCGTACCAGACCGACAGTGTGTTTGCGGGGTTGTGTCCGGGAATGCAAGCCATTGCGTTGCAGCGTGTACCGGGGTGTGTGTTTACGGATTCGGCGTTTATTGATCCGGCTCCTGTGTTTACAATACAGGTTACTACAGACAGCACATCCTGTCTCGAACGGTGTGATGGCAGCATTCAGATACAGCCTTCGCTTCCGGGGAGTTATCAGTACCAGCTCAACAATACCACACCACAAGCATCACCCGTGTTTGCAAGCCTCTGCGCAGGCTCCTACCAGGTTGTGGTAACCGGCCAGCCGGGTTGTACTGACAGCGCCACTGTAGTGGTTGCAGCGCCTCCGTTTGTTACACTTTCGGCAAGTGTAATTTTGCCCGCCTGTCACAATTATTGCGATGCGGAATTAAGTGTGCAACCCTCACTGCCGGGGAATTATGAATACAGTATCGACAGCGGTTTAACCTACCAGCCATTCAATGTATTTACTGCGCTTTGCAGCGGTGTTTATCCGGTGCAGGCAAAAAACGAAAACGGTTGTTTGTTCTATTTCACACAAACCATTCCTAATCCGCCGCTCCCTCCGCTTACGGTGGTTCCGGCCAACCCGTTGTGTGCAAACAGTTGTAACGGAGCCGTGGAGCTGCTCTCACCGGGTGCTGTGCAGTTTGTACTTGATACTGCAGTGCAGGCACAAAATACTTTTTTCAACTTATGTGCGGGCAGTTATGTGGTAAGCATAGCCGACAGTGCGGGTTGTTTTGTGACGGATAGTGTAACGCTTACCGATCCGCCTCCGCTTCAGTTACAGGCAGTCGTGCAGGCTTCGGTATGTAACAATTGCAACGGGAACATCAGCCCCTCGGCTTCTGGCGGAACTCCCGGTTATACATTTTCATTCTTTGATGGCAGTGGTCCGGTTTCGGGAAATAACCTTTGCGCGGGAACCTATTCTGTGCTGGTCAGTGACAGCAACAGTTGCACCGGAACTGATACTGTTTATGTGATTTCCATTCCGGCAATTCATATTGATTCGGCCGTGGTGGTGAGTGATGTGGACAGTGCAGGAACGGGTTCGGCAGCGGTGTATGTGTCGGGCAGTAATGCTGTTTCGTTTGTGTGGAGTCCTGCTGTTTCCGGTTCCTCATCGGCTGCCGGCTTGTTGCCGGGAGTTTATTGTGTATCGGTAACCGATTCGGCCGGGTGCGCTGATTCGGTTTGCGTAACGGTGGGTAATATTATTTCGGGGATGGATGAGCCAGCAGCTCAGGCGGGTATTTCGGTATTCCCCAATCCGTTCAGCAACGAGCTCAACGTGCAGGGTGTGGCGCCGCAAAGCCGTTTCAGGCTGAGTGATGCTTCGGGGCGGCTGGTGCTCGAAGGTGTTATTCCGTTTGATAACAGAATCGGAATTCCGGCCGATCTCGCTCCGGGAAGCTATTACATTACGGTGTATTCAGGCTTATCCCAACACCATCAGCCGGTAATGAAAACCAGATAAACGGCGCTGATTCTTAAAATCTTCATTAAATCTGCCCTTACATTCAAACTAATTACTGTACAAGGGTTTCATTGTGTGTAAATTCGCCCCCCGGATCTAAACCACACGTATGAAAATAGCAGTAGCCAAGGGCGACGGTATCGGCCCAGAAATTATGGAAGCCGTGCTTTCCATTTTCCGCGCAGCACAAGTTGAGCTTGAGTTTGTGCCAGTTGACATGGGCAAATACATGTACGATCAGGGTTTCAGCACCGGCATGACGCCCGAAGCCAAGGCCACCATTGAAAGTTTGGGCATTTTGTTTAAAGGCCCCATGGAAACGCCCAAAGGCAAAGGTGTAAAAAGCATTAACGTAACGGCCCGCAAGGTGTGGAATACGTATGCCAACAAGCGTGTGTTCCGTTCGCTCAATGGTGTGGAAACCGTGTTCAGCAAGGCCGGTATTCCGATTGACATTACCATTGTGCGCGAAAATATTGAAGATACCTACGGCGGAATCGAGCACATGCTTACGCATGATGTGGCGCTTTGCCGCCGCTTCATTACCAGGCCCGGCTCGCTGCAGGTACACCGATATGCGTTTGAAATGGCGCGTAAGAAAAAGGCGCGCAAAATTACCTGCGGCCACAAAGCCAACATCATGAAAATTACCGATGGTCTTTTCCTCGAAGCGTTTTACGAGGTGGCAAAAGACTATCCCGATCTGGTGGCCAACGATATTATTGTGGACGATCTGGCCATGAAACTGGTGGCAAAGCCCGGCGAGTTTGATGTGGTGGTACTGCCCAATTTGCAGGGCGACATTATTTCTGACCTCTGCGCCGGACTTGTGGGCGGACTTGGCTTTGCGCCCTCGGCCAACATTGGCGACAATATTTCCATCTTTGAAGCCGTGCATGGTACCGCGCCCGATATTGCCGGGCTGCAGAAAGCCAATCCTACGGCGCTGCTCATGAGCGGAATTATGATGCTGCGTCATCTTGGCTTAACTGCAAGCGCGGCCAAAATTGAAAACGCACTGCTTTACACACTCGAAGAAGGTGCGCATACGGCTGATTTCGGCAAGCCCGGCACACCCGCACTCCATACACAGCAGTATGCAGATGCCATTATCGCCAATCTCGGCAAAAAGCCTGCAAACACGCCTGTAGCCGATGCTCAGCCCGATACGCTTACGTTTACAGCACCGCAGCCGCTTACGCAAAATCTCATCAAGGAAACGCCTGCACAAAAAGGCGAAATCATTGGTGCCGATTTCTTTGTTGAAAGCAATGCGCAACCGGTAAAGGTGGCCGAAGCCTTTCAGCGCGTGCTTACACCAGCGTTTGAACTTCAGCTTATCTCCAACCGTGGCACACAGGTATGGCCCACAGGCTCGGTGTTTACCGAGTGCATGAACCAGTACCGCGTGCGCGTAATCAGCAAAAATGATGCGCCGGTGTCGCAGCAGGATATTCTGAATGAATCACTGCGTGTGGCTGCCGAACTTAAAATCTGCTCGGTAGAAATGCTTATGACTTACGACGGTAAGAAAGCGTTTTCGCTGGCGCAGGGACAATAATTTATTCAGGGGCGCGATGATTCGCGCCCCTGAAAATATCTCCCAAACAATATTGATTGCCGGTTAATCAAAGCACGGCACGTACACCGAAATGGTTACGTCGTCTGAGCAGGTAGAGCCATTCTCGGCACAAATCTGTATCACGTAAGTAATGGTGTAGGTTCCGCTCTGTGCATAGCTGTGCGTAAACCACGGATTTGTTCCCGTTTCTGTTGTGCCGTCGCCGAAATCAATGGTGAACACACAAGCAGTGCCACTTGTAACGCTTGAGATGTCGCTGAAATAAACGTAGCATCCCAACGGATATGCGGCAAGACCTGCTGTGCCGGCACATCCGCGTAATCCTGCAGCGAGCGAATCTGTGGTAGTTTCCGGCGTGCTTGCCGTTAGTACGTTGGCTGCAGCTTCAGAGCCTGAAGCTGTAACGGTTGCAAAAGCCTTCGTTTGCAGGCATAATGTAAAAAACAAGGCCATCACTGCAATTGCTTTCTGCATGCCTTGCGACGGGAAGATTGATTTTTTCATAGTTATTAGTTTTAGTTTATATGCAAACATATTTCTGTAATTGTCTGATGTCAATTCGTTTAGTAACACTGCGCAGATATTCGTAGTAATTCATATTTATGCCTTGTTTATGAAGTTGATTGGCGAATTATTTCCTGATTTCTAATTCATTCCGGTTATTTGATTTAATTTCCACAGATAGTACAATAGATACCGTTTATCATTTCCCCGCATCCGTTTCACTGACCTTTACGTGTTTTGTTGCTCAGGCCGACGATTCTTTTTTCTTCCTTCGATTTATTCGTACTGTTTAACATGAAGCTGTCCGGAATTTTGGAATCCGTACCTTCGTGCTGTGGAAATTGATATTTATTCCGATGAGCGTTTCATGCAGGAGGCGCTCAAAGAAGCCCGCAAAGCATTCGATGCCGACGAAGTGCCGGTTGGTGCGATTATAGTAAGCGACAACCGCATTATTGCACGCGGGCACAACCTCACTGAGCGGCTAACTGATGTGACTGCACACGCCGAAATGCAGGCCATTACGGCAGCCGCAGGCTACCTCGGCGGCAAATACCTTACCGATTGTACACTTTACGTTACACTCGAGCCCTGCCTCATGTGCGCAGGCGCGCTGCACTGGGCGCAGATAAAGCGCATTGTATTTGGCGCACACGATCAGAAACGCGGTTACGCGCGTATTGCAGCCCCTGTGCTGCATCCGAAAACAGAAGTAATTGGCGGCGTGCTGGAGGCGGAATGTGCTGTATTGATGAAAAACTTTTTTCAGGGAAAGCGGGGATAGGTTAAAGGAGTTGTTTCGTGAAAAGGAATAGCTATTTTCAACTGCATTCCCCGGAATACGAAGTATGAATTTCATCGCCATTGATTTTGAAACCGCAAACCGTATGAGAAGCAGCATCTGCTCCATGGGTGCGGCCATTGTACAAAACGGCAAACTGGTTGAAACACTTCACTTTTACATTAAACCCGTTCCCGATTATTACGACAGCTACAACACCGCACTGCACGGTATAAGCGATATTCATACGCGGCACATGGGCACTTTTGCCCGGCAGTGGCCGCAGCTGCAACAGTATTTTCACAATCAAACCATTGTGGCACATAATGCGGCTTTCGATTGCAGTGTGCTGCGCTTTACGCTTGATCTCGAAAATCTCTCATATCCCGATCTCAGTTACCATTGCACATACAGGCTGGCACAGAAAATGTTGCCGCTCGCAGGTTTTCGGTTAAGTGATGTGTCGAAATATTTTGGTATTCCGCTTCATCACCACAATGCCGAAAGTGATGCAAAAGCAGCTGCGTTGATCGCCCTGCGGCTTTGCGAACTGAACGGTATAGATTCGCTGGATGCGCTTGCTGCCGGAGCCGGATTCAATACCGGTAAAATTATGCGCCACGAACGTACCTACCGGCCTTTCTCAAAAAGGTAACAGCTCCGGTTTTGCCGTTCACCGCCTCCCGTTGTACGTTCGCCGATCGTGTGTTGAATAAAATAGGCCTCCGGTGCAGATTTGCTGAAAATTAACCGGCAATGGATAATATCTTTAGCGAAGAAACAGCATCGGCATCTCAACCTACGGAAGGAATGCATACAAATTTCAAAACAGCCATCGGGCTGCTGCTTGTGGGAGCGGGCGCATTTTATCTGCTGCCTGCGCTTGGCGTGGTGCTGCCGCTGTGGCTGTTCAGATGGGAAATGCTTTTTGTGGCGGCAGGTGTGTTCAGCGGCGTGGCCTGGCGGTTCAGAGGCATGTTCTGGCTGCTGCTTATTCTGGTAGGTTTTGCCTTGCTGGTTGATGATATCTTCCCCGGGCACAACCTCGGAGCCTATGGCTGGCCGGTTGTGCTGATTGTGTTCGGACTGTATTTTATATTCGGGCGGAAAAAAGATACCCGCTTCTGGGGCAAAAGTACCCACAGCGATGAACACTACACCTCAGATATACCACCCACCGGCGAGGATTCGATAGAGGAGGTGGCTATTTTCGGACAGGTGCGCAAGAAAATTATTTCCAAGAATTTTCAGGGCGGCGATGTGGTGGCCATTTTTGGCGGCGCACGCATTGATCTTACGCAGGCCGATATGAAGCAGGTGGCCGAACTTGAAATGGTAGGCATTTTTGGCGGCATACAGCTTGTGGTGCCCGCTCATTGGAAAGTGCGCACGGAAACAGCGGTAATTTTTGGCGGGGTGGATGATAAACGTATCGTGGCACAGGATTTTACTACAGGGACCGACAAGGAAATTATTTTGCGTGGCGTGGCTGTGTTTGGCGGTATTGAAATACGTAGTTTTTAATTGTTCTTCTCACACATTGGTCAAATGAACTGGTACATTTCAAAAATCGTATTTGAAATTGCGGCGGGCGGTTCATCGCAGTTGCAGTGCGATGTACAGTATCGTTTGCTGCATGCCCGTAACGCGGATGAGGCACTTGAACTGGCGTTTGCAATGGGCCGGCAGGAAGAAGCCGTTTTTGTGAATGTGCACGGACAAACAGTAAGCTGCAATTTTGCCGGAGTTGCTGCGCTGCATGCGCTTGATGCGCCTTCGCATGGCTTGCTGATTTTTTCTGAGAGCGTGGAAAACTGCACGGAATCTGATATCGCAGCCATGCTTAAATTTCGCGCACCGCTGGCGCATCATGTGAAGGAGGGACCATGCGAAGTGTGATACTGCTTTTCTGGAATGAGTTTCGCAGGCGGCTGCTGGTGTTTGTAATCTGGCTGCTGTGTTGTATTGTAGTGCATACTGGTGTTTTGCTGCAAGCCGGGCTCGACTGGAAGCATGCGCTTGCGGATGCGGTGGTGTCGAATTTGTTCATTGTCAAGTTTGCTTTTCTTACGTTTATCAGTCTGCAGTTTTATCTGCCGCGCAAGTGGACGGCTTTATACATTGCCGCCGAAGTAATTGTGCTTGCCGTGCTGGTTACGCTGATTTCGCGGGTTGTGCTTACGCAGATTTTTAGTGAGGATGCTGCTTACCATCTTTTCATCAATCAAACCCTGCTGGTGCGCATGCTGGTGGCGGCTTTGCTGGTGAGTCCGCTCATTGTGCAGGCGCAGAAACATTTGGGTGAGCAGCAGAATTCGGAATTACTGCTTCGTCAGCGCGAAATGGAAAAGCAGCTCCGGGAGGCCGAACTGGCTTTTCTGAGCCGGCAGCTGCAGCCGCATTTTCTGTTCAACAGTCTCAACTCGGTGTATGCACTCATGGGCAGCCGGCCTGATGATGCGCGCAAAATGATTCAGCAGCTTTCGGAATTTCTGCGCAGCAATTTGCGTACGGACGACCGCAAGCTGGTTTCGTTTGAAGAGGAATTGCACCTGCTTGAGCTTTACCTCAATATTGAACGCGTGCGCTTCGGGCATCGTCTCGCTACACGTGTGCAGGCGGGCGACGATGCGCTGAAACTGCTGCTGCCACCGTTTATTCTGCAGCCGGTGGTGGAGAATGCCATTAAGTTCGGACTGTACGACACCACCGGCGGCGTGGAAATTTCCATTGCGGCTGCAGTGCAAAACGGACAACTGCTGGTGCAGGTCGAAAATCCGTTTGATGCACAAACCGCCCGCCCGGCCGGGGGCGCAGGCTTCGGACTCGATTCAATAGGCCGCCGCCTGCAACTGATTTACGGCCGCAACGACCTGCTCGAAACCGCGCGGCAGGAACACGTTTTTCAAACCCGCATCACAATTCCGCAACCCAATGCCGAAAGTAATTCTCATTGACGACGAGCCTCTTGCGCGCGAACTCCTGCGCGAATACCTGCACGATTTTCCCGCGCTGGAAATTGTGTGCGAATGCGGCGACGGGTTCGAAGGCCTCAAAGCCATTCAGCAACACAAGCCCGACCTCATTTTCCTCGATGTGCAGATGCCCAAAATTACCGGCTTCGAAATGCTCGAACTTACTGATCCCGCCCCGCCGGTAATTTTCACCACGGCCTTCGATGAGTTTGCCATGAAAGCCTTCGAGAGCCATGCCATCGATTATCTGCTCAAACCGTTCAGCAAAGAACGTTTTTCCAAAGCCATACAAAAATGGCAGCAGCAGCAAACCGCCCCCGAAACGCTTCAGCAACTCCTCGATACACCCGCCGCGCAGGCCAGTGCCCGCCACCGCATTGTAGTGCGCAACGGCACCAGCATACGCATCATTCCCGTGCAGGATGTGGTGTGCATGGAAGCCTACGACGATTACGTGAAAGTGTTTACCCAAAACGAATACTTCCTCAAAAAGAAAACACTTTCATTCTACGAAGAAACCCTTCCCGCTGCTGAATTTCTTCGCGTGCATCGCTCGTATCTCATCCGCCTCGATCAGCTTACCCGCATTGAGCCGTTTGAAAAGAACGGATATGTTGCGTTGCTCCGCAACGGGCGTAAAGTGCCGCTCAGCAGAACGGGGTATGGGAAGTTGAAGGAGATGTTGGGGATTTAGGGGGGTAATTGTTTATTTAAATCAAACATACATTTCCATCATCTGCTGCGAATAAAAAACCGGGACACTTCCCCATTACAGAAAAGCATCCCGGTTACTTGTGCTGAGGCGAAGCCTCCGATCGAATCAATTAACGGTAGATAAACACACTGCCGCTTAGTTTGTTCGCAGCCATTACATGCCGCGGAACTTACGTTTCTTTTTCTTCTTCTTTTTGTCAGTGGGTGCCGGTTCGGGCTGCGGCTCGGGTTTTTTCTCCGGTTGTTTTACTTCGGCCGGTTTCGGATTGCCGTTGCTGTCAACCTCCACAATGTTGTAGCCGAGACGTTTCAGTCTGTCGCCTATTTTGGCTTTGTCGCCCACCATCGAAATCACCAGCTCATCGGGATTAAACCATTTCTTGGCCATATCATCCACCTGCTTCTTGGTGAGGTTCTGGAGAATTTCGTTTTGTTTTACGGTGTAATCATCGGGCAGGTTGTAGTCGATGATGCGTTTGAGGAAGAGCAGTTTCTGGAACGGTTCTTCGTAGCGCAGTGCTTCGGCCTGCGAGATTGATTTTTTCATGTAGGCCAGTTCGGTTTCAGTGATTCCGTTCTCGGCATACTTGCGTATTTCGTTTACAAATTCATATACCGCACTGTCCGAAGCCTCGCGTTTTACACCGGCCGATGCCGTGAACGAACCGGTAAACGAGGTGCCCGAAAAGCCTGACCGTGCGCCGTAGGTCCAGCCTTTGTTCTCGCGCAGGTTAAGGTTGATGCGGCTGTTGAAATGCCCGCCCAGCGGATAGTTCATCATCTGTGCCATATAGTATTCGCCAAACGCATCGTAAGGCAGACCAATGCGGCCGATGATGATTTCTGACTGCGCGGCATCGGGTTTGTCGTAAAGGAAAATGGTGGTTTTGCCGGCAGCGGGCACGGCAGCCATGTTCCCATCGGATTTGATCTGTACGCCGGTTGATGTCCATTTTTCGAGGAAACCGGTGTGTTTCAGCATTTCATCTTTGTTGAGATCACTCACCACCACAAAGCGCGCAATGTTGGGCGAAATCATTTTGCGGTGATATTGTTTGAGATCTTCAAGCGTAATGGCTGCAATGGTTTCGACGGTGCCGCCTGCGGGATAGGCTTTGATGTGATTGGCGCCGTAAACGGTTTTATTGAACATAAGCGAAGCCATTGAGCGCGGCTGTATGCTCAGGTTGCGCGCACTTTCAAGCTGCATGTTTTTCACCAGCTCAAATTCCTGCTGGTCGAATTTCGGATGCAGCAGCTTTTCTTCTACCAGCGCCATTGTCGCATCAAGGTTGCGCGTGAGGCAGGTAATGGAAATCTGAATTTCCTCATCGTCAGAATAAATAGCTACTTCGCTGCCGAGCAGTTCAAGCTGCTCTTCAATCGATGCGGCCTCATACTTTTCGGTCGATTGATCCATCATTTTTGCCAGCATGGCTGCCGTGCCTGATTTGGCAGGTTCTTCCTGGCGGTGACCAGCCGAAATGCTGAGCAGCATGAAGGTGCGCGGAATTTCGGTTGACTGTGTGCCGATCATTTTCAGACCGTTTGCATAGCTGCCGCGCCAGATCGACGGCGGCATTACAGCGGGTGTAGGGCCGGGCACCGGTTTTTTCGAACGGTCGAAATTGTCAGCCGCTTTGCGCATGTTCAGGTTTTTGTACTCGGCCGATTCTTCGCTGCCTACGCGGTAAACAGGTGGTGTGTAATTGTCGGGCCGGGCCGGAGCCACGTTTTTGCCTTTGGGCAATACGCTGAGAATAACAGCCGGTTTGCCTTTGATGTATTTGTTATATACACGCATCACATCTTCCTTGGTTACTTTCTGGTAACGCTCAAGGTCTTTGGCAATCATGTTCGGGTTGTGCTGGAATGTGGCGTACGAAGCAATAGTAGAAGCCTTCCCTTCCACACTGCTCATCACATCCAGAAAATACGATTCGATATACAGTTTGAAACGCTGAAGATCGTTATCCGTTACGCCGCGCTTTTCAAATTTCTGCAACGCCACGCCCAGCAGGCTGTCGGTTTCGCGCAGGCTGTGGCCGGGGTAGGGACGTATATCAATCATTATGGAACCGGTAAGTTCCTGCCCGTAGCTGTACATGCTGGCACGTTCGGCCACTTTGGTTTCGGTAAAGGTTTCGTAAAACACAGAGCTTTTGCCATCGGCAATAATCTGGCAAAGCGCGTCGAGTGCCGGTTCGTCTTCGTGCCAGCTCCAGATGCCCGGACGGGCAATGCTGAGTTGCGGCAGGCGCACCACATCTTCGTATGAAATGTAGCGGTCGCGGTCAACAGTTACCGGCATTTTAGCCATGTCTTTTACTTCGGGGCCGCGCGGAATGCTGCCGAAATATTTCTCGGCCAGTTTCACCACTTCG
This sequence comes from Bacteroidota bacterium, assembly GCA_020402865.1. Classification (NCBI taxonomy): domain Bacteria; kingdom Pseudomonadati; phylum Bacteroidota; species Bacteroidota bacterium. The sequence continues at coordinate 237,276 of JADBYT010000001.1, forward strand.
GCTGTTTTCACATCGCCGGCCACGGTAAGGATGGCGTTGTTGGGGCCATACCAGCGCAGGAAAAAGTTTTTCAGATCGCCCACATTCACGCGGTTCAGATCGTCGATGTAGCCGATGGTGAGCCATGAGTACGGGTGCCCCTGCGGATACATGGCGGCACTTATTTTTTCAAACACCAAGCCATACGGACGGTTATCGTAATTCTGGCCGCGTTCGTTTTTCACGGTGGCGCGTTGTACTTCAAACTTGCGCTGTGTTACCGAGTCGAGCAGAAAGCCCATGCGGTCGGCCTCAAGCCAGAGTGCAAGTTCGAGGTAGTTGGCCGGAACGGTTTCGAAATAGTTGGTGCGGTCGGTGTTTGTAGTGCCGTTGAGCGAACCGCCGGCTTCGTTTACCAATTTAAAATGTTCTTCATCGGCCACGTGCTCCGAGCCCTGAAACATCATGTGCTCAAAGAAATGTGCAAAGCCCGAACGGCCTTCCACCTCGCGCGCCGAGCCTACGTGGTAGGTGACATCAACGTGCGCAATCGGGTCCGAATGGTCTTCGTGTACCACAATGGTAAGGCCGTTGGTAAGCTCGTATTTTTCATAAGGAATCACGAGTTTACCGGCACCGTTGGTGGTTACCTTTTCAAGCAGTCTGGGTGCAGCCAGTGCACCGGTTGGTTTTTGTGCCGAAAGAGATAACCCGGCACAAAGGCTTAAAAACAGAGCAAGTTTTTTCATACGTTGTAGTTGCCGGCAGGTGTAATTAATTACCGGATTTATGCATTTTCAAAGTTAAGAAAAGCCCGGTGCCGGAAGTCAGTATATTCGATGAACGCTTCAAAACAAGGTTAAATGGACTGAGAAGGTATTTTGGTGGAAGCGCTGAGCGGGGAAATAGCGTCCGAACTAGTTTTTAAGCCTTGATTCACAGTGCACTGCAACTTATGCAGAACAATTTCATGTAGTTGTATGTATCTTTGCAGCCTCCCGAAAGCCGGAAAGTTAGCCGGCTTTCACAGGTTTCATATTAAACCGACATAAGAAAATGTATCCTCCTCAGTTAGTAATGCCCATGAAAGCCGAACTGGTGAACGCGGGCTTCGAAGATCTCACATCCCCCGAACAGGTGGATGCGGCCGTTAAGGCCTCAGGCACTGTGCTTGTGGTAGTAAATTCAGTATGTGGCTGCGCAGCCGGTGCTGCGCGTCCGGGCGTAAAGCTTTCGCTGCAGGGCGATGGCAGCAAGCCGGCCAAATTAGCCACCGTGTTTGCCGGTTTCGATACCGATGCCACCAATCAGGCACGCCGCTATTTTGCACCTTATCCGCCTTCGTCGCCGTCTATTGCACTTTTTAAAGACGGCAAACTCGTACACTTCATCGAGCGTCACCACATTGAAGGCCGCTCAGCTGAAATGATTGCCGAGCATCTCAAAGGCGCATACGCCGAATTCTGCTAAACACCTTACAAAAAAGCGCGGGAGCATCTGTTAATGCTCCCGCGCTTTTTTTGGGTATTTACGGATTATTCGGTAATAATCATTTTGCGGCTGGCGGCTTCCTTGCCGTCGAGCACGAGCATGTAGATGTAAATTCCGGGACCAAATTCGTTGGCGGCAATTTCCATGCTGCCTTCGCCGGTGCCGTTAATGCCGAAGCTGCGGATCTGCTTGCCGGTAAGATCATACACATTGAGTTGTGCAGTGCTTACACCGGCAGGCACAGAATAACTGATGCGGGTAGCTACGTTAAACGGATTGGGTGCATTCTGGTCGAGGCGTGCGCCCACCATACCCACACCGTTTACACCGGCCGGATTGAGCAGGTTTTCGGTGCCTGGACGTGAAGCGGCAATTACGTTGCGCAGCGAGTCAATTTGTGTTTGCTGTGCTTTCATGCCTTCTACCAGCAGGGGCACAATGGCATCATAGTTTACCTGATACAAACCGGTGGTTGCATCCTGCGATACGGCTTCGGGCACTACTTTCACCAACTCCTGTGCAATGAAACCATACTGGTTGCCTTCGGGCAGTTCCATGGTTTCGTTGGCGCGGTAGCTGTAGGTGGTGCCACGCAGCTGCATTACTTTTTCCATCGGGTTGTTGATGGTTTCCACATTCTGCTTCAGGCGCTGATCAGAGAACGCCCAGAAGCCTGTAGCGCGGATGCCGCCATTTACGTCAAGGAAGAAAGGTACTATTGCCGGACCTGCGTTCGGGGGTACGTTGAATGTACCTACGTCGATGGGTGTGGCGGTGTTGATACCCATGCGGCCGTTTGCCAGAATGGTAGCCACTTCCTTCAGGTTGTTGGTATTGTTCTGCGGCTGGTTGTTGCGGAAGTTAAAAGTGAGACGATCCTGCGTATTGGTAGCTGTAGAAACAGCACCTGCAAACTGAAGATCCTGCCAGGTAATCTGCGCCTGGTTGCCGTTTACCTGTGCATTGAAACCGGCATCGCCGTTTTGTGCACGCAAACCGGTAATGTTGCTGCCCGGATTAATGGTGCTGTTGCCTTCCTGTCCGATTGAAGAGAAGGTAGCGGCTACCGGATTTGCAAAGCTGCCGTTGCTGAGTACGGTAATAGCGCGGAAAGCAGCGTCGCTGGCTGTGGGGGTGGCATCCACAAGGAATGCCACTGTGCCCGGATCAGCATTCACGCCTACACGGCCACCGGGTGCAAACACCATCAGGTTTTTATCTGAGGGAATGCCCGTGGCGCTGTTGATAAACGTGTTGCGGATAAACATGCGCTGGTTCGGATCGGGCGCAGCGGTGTTGGTGCCGAAATTGATAATCAGATCAGGATTGGTGGTGCTCGGATTCTGAATCAGGCTGAAGGTAGCCAGACGCGACTGACGCACCACAGCCATTCCGTAGGTGGATGAAATAGGCTGACTGGCTGAGCCAGCCAAACCCAGACCAATCCACTGGTCCGTAGCATCAAAACCACCAAAATTACCCTGTTCAATCTGCGCCATTTGTCCGCCGGTTACGTCGAACAAGGCCTGAGGAATAAACGTATTTACACCCACACGGCCAATAACAGAACACGTAAATAAACGTTTCCCTTCGGCACCATTGTCCACATAAAACGCATCACTTTTTGATACCAAAGTGCCAATTCCAATTACATGCCCGATACTGTTATTGGCAAATGCAATAGAATTGTTTGTAATGAAATGTTCTACGCGCCCGTTTATAATATCAGTCCGAAAACTAAAACCTGAATTGATAGGGCCAGTGCCAAATACGCGGAATGAGTTAGCTACATCAAGACGAGCTTGCGGTAGAGTGGTGCCAATACCAATAAACCCGTTGCTTGCCAGAATGCGGGCTCGCTCTATGTTGTTGGCACGGAAGATTACATCAAAATTATTATTAGAACCCAGAAACTGAGTTCCGGTTAATGTGTTACTGGCAATGGTGGCCTGTGCATTCACATCATTGCTGCTCAATACTGCCATAGCCGCAAGCGCGGCAAATAATCCTGTACGGCGAAGGACTGTGTAGGGAATTTTCATCGAATTTTGTTTTTGTGAAACATTAATGAAATTAAATTGTATTTACCTGCTACTGCAGTTGGCGGGCAAACACAAAAACCAAAACCACCAAGTCTGAGTTTTGTGCAGGACTGTTAATTACTTTTCCCGGAAAAAGAAGGATTAAATTCCGTTTTCTGTCGGGTATAAATAGTTAAATAGTTTGATTTCCAGTAATATGATTGTCTGTTGAAAAGTCCTTTGGCATACGTTTAAACAAAATAAAAAACCGCTTTATCACAAGGATAGAAGCGGCTCGGATAAGAGTTGTAACTGCGGTTATTTTTTCTCTACCACTTTGGGAACTTTGAAATAATCTGAATCTTTTTTAGGTGCATTGGCCAGTACCACATCCTGTGCAAGTGGTTCTTTAATCTCATCTTCACGCAGGTGGTTTACTTCGTCAGTCATATAAATGAGAGGCTGCACATTATCAGTATCAAGCTCGTTCAGTTTTTCCACAAACCCGATCATGCGGTTCATGTCGTTAATCATGGCCTGTTCGCCGGCTTCGTCAAATTCAAGACGGGCCAGGTGGGCAACTTGTTTTACGGTAGTACTGTCGATATTCATGCCTGACTGAGGGTTTGTGCGATGGTTGTTCTGACCTGATGACGCAAATTTACCAAATCTTCTTCGGTCATGCCACGTGTGGGTACAGGTTTATGCACCACCACACGCGCCAGCCCCGGCCGGCCAAACGATTTGAAGAAACCGCCGTTTTGCAGCAGTGTCCAGTTGTTGCGAAAAGTAATGGGCACAATGGGCACCTGATGTTCAATGGCAAGGCGGAAGGCACCGTTTTTAAAGGGTTTCAGCTTTCCGTTCGATTCAATGGTGCCTTCGGGATAAATGAAAACGCTTTGTCCGGAGGCTAATTTCTCGCCGGCCTGGGTAAATGCCTTGTACGAACCCGTGCGCGATTTGCGGTCCACATAAATATTCATTCCCGCACGGCCCCGGCGTTCGCGGAAAAAAATGCGCAGCAGGGGCGCTTTGTCTATTTCCAGCTTGCCCATATATACAAAGTAGTGCGGCACCACAATGTAGCTGATTACAATATCAAGGTAAGAAGCGTGGTTGGCTACATACACACACGGACTCCCATCGTGTGCGGGTGTTTCACGCGTGATGCGAAGAAAAACACCCGGTACGTGCAGTACCCAGCGCGCCCAGATACGCATAAGGCCAAATGCCTTGCGGTACCAGCTTGCACGTGAGAGCAGGATAGCAAACACCGGAAAAAGCAAAATCATGCTGCACACAAAGTTGAGCACGAAAAACAGTTTCCAGAGCGCGCGGGGTAAAATACCGAGATAGTGGCGATACATGTTTGGGAATACAAATGTACTAAACAATTACCCGGCAGCTTATTATTTCTATCTGTGTGACAGTGCTGCACTTTTACCAATTATCGATGAAATTAACCCTTTAATCGGCTTTTAATTTCCCTTTAATCTGTAGTAATTAATAATATTATTGTTATTGACAGGTAGAGTGATTTTTTGTAATGCATTAATATTCAGATTGCTGGTAATGTGTTTGTCAGGAATGGTTAATCAAAATAATATAATTGGTCATGTTTAACGGGCAATACTTGACTAATCTCCTGTGCAGATTACCGTAAGAAATCAACAGTAAGGACTGTTCTGCGTTAAGATAATCAGACCGGTAATCAACGGTTATCATTCAAACACAAATTACACGACTTATGAAACAACTTGCGTCCCTGCTTTTGCTTACGGTACTCGTTTTAGCCGTACCAGCCTGCAAAAAGTACCCAGAAGGCCCCACTATCAGCCTGAGAACAAAAACCGCACGCGTATCGAATGAATGGACAGTAGAAAAAAGTATGCGAAACGGCGTCGATCAAACTGCTGCATTTAACACCGCATATTCAGGGTTAATTGAAACCTATACTAAAGACGGTGTCTGGACTTATTCCTACACAGATGCCGGAGGTAACTTGGTTTCAGGTGCGGGTGAATGGGAGTTTGAAGACGATGACGACGACGATGACGGGGATGGCGACGATGATCCGCGCAAATCATCGATTGAACGGGAAAACAGCAATAACCTTCCCTCTGAAATACACATTCTGAAGCTGGAGGAGAAAGAAATGTGGTATTGGTACAAAGAAAATAACGATCGCGTAGAGGTTCATCTCACGGAAAAGAAGTAAGGTTTTTCAATAATTGAGAAGGCGTGAGGAATAAATCCCCTCACGCCTTTTTCGTGTATAACTTCCTTACTTTTGTTCTTTATCTGTTTCTCAAACTAACCATGAGTCGCATTGTTACCGGCCTGGTGGCTGATTTTTGCCCGCCTGCCTTTGCCTTGCACTAGCCTGCCGAAAACTATGTGTTTAGGCAGAACAAATCAGAAAAATAACTGCAAAAAATTTGAAAACAATTAATATTAGTTATATTTGTGTTGGAGGCTTAGTCGGGAAACTGATTCTGCCTTTTTTTATTTTATGTAGATTATGCTCCAAATTTCCATTTTGTTTATTTCACCTACTGTTCGATAGGTAGTATATCTGAGTGATTTTAACATTTCCACAAATTCATGTAGTTCTCTTCTAATCGGTTTCTCCATACTTTTTAGTCGCAGACCCCAGCAAATAAGGTAAGCAATCAAATCTGCAATTTGAATCCCCGTTGTTAAGTCACTATGAACGAAAAATGGCTCGGGTATGATGAGTGAAGATCTTTGCCTGCCTTTAGTTGTTTTTTTAAAGTAGTTTTCGATTTCTGTGATTAATTTATGGCTGTGTGACTTTTCAAATTCATCAAAAACAACAATGCCTTGCTCTTCAGTCTTTTTTCATCCAAATAATAATACATCCTCTCAAGCACATACACATAATCTCTTCTGAGCAAACCCTCCGGGTCACCATCAGTAATTCTGGGTTTTCCAGACTCCGACGAAATAGTGGCAAATACCCGAACTCTGAATCTGATACATAAATCAAGCAATCGTTTTACATATTCAAGTTTGGCCTGTGCCAGAGCAGCCCAATGGCGGGTTGTAGAATTTTTCCCATCAGAAAGACATTCCCGGGCAAGAGTTGTCCTTTCCTCGGCTGGTATTGGCGGGTGTAAAGCGGCATGTTTAAAGACCTTACTTTTGAGAAATGTCTGCCCCTTAATTTCTCTATGGCTGGTACCATAACGCATTCCAAATAGTTGTTCCTCATGTTGTTTTAACTGAGAAATCATATTCCATAAATTACAATCATTTATTGATACACCACAAAGTACTTCATAAGGAGATTTATCGTGGTCTGTACCACTTTCATCAATAAAGAAAAAATAAGCCATAATTTATTTTCTGGGCAATATAAATCTTGTTTACGAATGCCTCAGCCAGGATAAATCATTTTGCTGTAAATGAGGATAATAAAATATTCCCGCCCGACTACCTCACATTTCCCTGCCACAACTTCCTTACTTTTACGCTTCATCTGAATACAAATTACCATGAGTCGCATTCTTACCGGCATTCAGAGCAGCAACATTCCTCACCTCGGAAACATTCTTGGTGCGGTGCAGCCTGCGGTGCAGCTTTCGCACGACCCGGCCAATCACGCCATTTACTTTATTGCCGATTTACACTCGCTCACCAGCCAGCGCGATGCAACTGCCCGCCGCGAAAGTGTACACGCCGTGGCCGCCACCTGGCTCGCTTTCGGACTCGATACCGAACGTAATATTCTCTTCCGCCAGAGCAGTGTGCCCGAAGTATGCGAACTTACCTGGTACCTGAGCTGCTTTATGTCGTTTCAGCGTTTGCAGCTTGCACACTCTTTCAAAGACAAATCAGAAAATGGCGCCGATGTAAATACGGGTTTGTTTACCTATCCCGTACTCATGGCGGCTGATATTCTGCTGTACGATTCAAACATCGTACCCGTAGGCAAAGACCAGAAACAACACATTGAGTTTACCCGCGATCTCGCCGAACGCATCAACCATCACTATCAGAAAGAAATTTTCGTGGTGCCCGAACACCGCATCGACGAACAGGTAATGGTAGTGCCCGGCACCGACGGACGCAAGATGAGCAAGTCGTACAACAACTTCATCAACATCTTCCTGCCCGAAAAGGAACTGAAGAAAGTGGTGATGAGCATTGTAACCGATTCCACTCCTCTCGAAGAGCCGAAGAATCCGGATACCGATAATGTGTTTGCCATTTACCGTTTGCTTGCTTCAGCCGCTCAAACCGAAGAACTGCGGGCAAAATACCTCGCCGGTAATTTCGGCTACGGTCACGCCAAAACGGCGCTGTACGAGCTTATTCTTGATGCCTACAAAACCCAGCGCGAGTCATATCACCATTACATGAACGACCGCGCATCGCTGGAAGCCGAGTTGAAAAAGGGCGAAAATAAAGCGCGTGAAATTGCCTTGCCGGTGTTGCAACGCGTGCGTGAGGTGATGGGGTTCTAAATTTACTGCGCCGGAATTTCACCGCTCAGCACAATCTCGCCCTGCGGACTTTGCAATGTGCCCTGTTTCCAGATTCCTCCGTCAACATAAATGGTTACAAGAAAGGAATACTGCGGCGAGGTGCTGCTCACTTTAGCTTTCATAAACTCGCCCGGTTCGGCACGGCGCACGGGCGATGTCCAGCTTGTGGCAGAGGAGGTAGTCTGCACTTCTGTTCCGGCGACGTTTTGCGTGTAGCTTATTGTACACGTGGCCGATCCGCTGGCCTGTTTCACATTCACGGTAACCATGCGCGAATTGTCGCGTTTGCAGGCGGTAAAAGCGATAACGAGAACAAGCAGCAGGTAGCGCATGGTGATGAAAGTTGGTAAGGATAGTGTAATTTACGGCAAGGCCAGTTCACCGGCAAACGGCATTTGAGAAACGGTTGTGGGTAAATAATAAATGGCATTCGGGTTGCGAATGCCAATCGTTAGCCCACCATGAGGTTGCAGCCGCGCACATCGCTGTGGTCGAAACGGCCGAGTATTTCGAAGCTGCCGTTTTCATGCAGTTTGCCCAGATCCTGTGTGGCAATGAAACTGCAGCTATGCAGGTTGGCAAGGTCTGTAATGCATACGCCGCCTGTTTTTCCGAATCCGGCCGTGCTCAGCGGGTCGTTCATTTCGCGTATGTGAATGCGCATCCACGGCGGGCAGTAAAAAATCCCGTCGCCTTTTGAGTAGGCCTGCGAAAGCAGCTCGGTCATGCCGTATTCCGAGTGGATATGTGCAACGGAAAACGCGCTGCATAACGTTTCATGCACTTCTTCGCGTATCATTTCGCGGCGTTTGCCTTTCATGCCGCCGGTTTCCATAATTATGGTGTGCGGCAGCGGCTGCGGAAACTGTTCGGCCAGATCGAGCAGGGCATACGTTACACCCAGCAACAGCACCGGTTGTGCGGCCTGGCTGAGTTGCCTGAGCAAGGCAGCCAGTTCGGCGAGGTTGTGCAGGTAAAAACCGCTTTCGGGGCGGTTGCTGCGTTTTATCAGCGCATCGGCCATATATACCAGCGATGAACCTTCGCGTTCGAGGTACGAAGGCAGCAGCGCCAGCACGACGTAGTTTTGAATATCGCCGTAAAACAATTCAAAACTGCGCATGAAGCTTTCTTCATACAGCGAAACATCGGCTACAAAATGCTGCGAGGTAATTTGGCCCGTGGTGCCGCTGCTGGTAAAAATCTGCTGCGGCTGCAGGCCGTCTTCCAGTATGCGGTGTGTTTTGTACAAACTGGCCGGCAGGTAGGGAATCTGTGCGGGACTGGTTACGTTTTCGGGTGTAATGCCCAGCAATTGCACAAATTCGCGGTACACGGCCACGTGCTGCGCCTGATGCCTGAATACGCGCAAGGTGAGGGCATCGTAATCAGCAGCGGTAAAAATCCCGTTTCGCAGTGTGGCCGCATTCATGCCGCAAAGTTCGCAATTTCTGCCAGAGTGGTTTTGCGCGGCAGAAAAGAAGAAGAGGCTGTTTCATGGGTTCGAAACAGCCTCTTCAAAAAATTATACTTCCACTAAATCAGATAAACATATCGAGCAGGTAATACACCCCCGCGCCTACCGCACCCGAAACCGGTATGGTAAGAATCCACGCCCAGAGCAGGTTTACCGTAACACCCCAGCGCACGGCCGACACACGTTTGGTGACTCCCACACCGATAATGGCACCGGTAATGGTGTGTGTGGTAGAAACCGGTACACCCATGCCCTGCGATACACCGTAAAGCGTAATGGCACCCGCTGTTTCAGCTGCCACACCTTCGAGCGGTGTTACTTTGGTGATTTTTGTGCCCATTGTTTTCACAATGCGCCAGCCGCCCATCATGGTGCCTAAACCAATAGCCGCATAGCATACCAGCGGAACCCAGTCGGGAATGTGTTTGATTTTTTCCTTGAGCTTGTGTCCGGTTTGTTTCTGGTATTCCTTCTTATATACTGCATAGGTGGCACCCTCAGGCAGTGTAACCTTGTCTTTGGTTATTTCGTCTTCGTAAGCAAACCCGAGTGTGTTCCAGCTTTCGGTTTTGTAATTGCTATCAACCTTTATCATTGCGGCATTAAATACCATGAGCGCTGCGGCAATAATACCCATTACTTTCTGCGAGTCGCTGCCGCCGTGGCCGATACTGAATGCGGCCGAAGAAACCAACTGCAGGCGTTTAAACCAGCGTTCGGTTTTGGCGTGGGGCGAGTTGCGTACAATGTTCAGAATAAGTACGGTGAGCAGATACGAAACTACAAGACCAATAATTGGCGCCAGGAAAATGAAGAGAAAGGTTTTGATGATGCTTTCCTGATTCACTACGGCAAACGTGCCTGCGTGTGCAATGGCTGCACCTGCAAAACCGCCTATAAGTGTGTGCGACGAGCTTGACGGAATGCCATACCACCAGGTAAGCAGGTTCCAGAAAATGGCAGCCACCATACCGGCAAAAATTACAGTGAGGTTAATTGCATCACTGTGTACCGTTTTTGCCACGGTATCTGCTACTTTCAGGTCGAAAATCCAGAACGCCACAAAGTTGAAAAAGGCTGCCCAGAGCACCGCCTGAAAGGGCGAAAGTACCTTGGTCGAAACCACTGTGGCAATCGAGTTGGCTGCATCGTGAAACCCGTTAATCAGGTCGAATGCAATGGCCAGCACGATAATAATTATGAGTACTGTCATCATAACGAACAGTGGTTACGCCTTATGCGTATTTAATCAGAATAGACTGAATGGTGTTGGCTGCATCTTCGCACTTGTCGGTTGCAGTTTCGAGTGCCGAGAGCAGTTCCTTGATCTTGATGATCTGAATGGCATCCTTCTCGGTCTCGAAAAGCGAAGCAATGCTGCGGTTGAAAATATCATCGGCTTCGTTTTCGAGGCTGTTGATTTTTACGCAGGCTTCTTTAATGGCAGTGATGTCTTTCATATTCTTCAGGTTCACCACAGCTACATTCAGCTCGATAGAACCCTTGAGAATAATTTCAGCCAGCTTCACTACCGACTCGTTCAGCGTATCCATGCGGTAAAGCTCCACACGCTTTGATGAGCCATGAATAAAATCAAGTACATCGTCAATAGCCGAGGTGAGTGCGTGAATGTCTTCACGGTCAAACGGCGTAATGAAGTTGCGGCTGAGTTCGTTAAAAATCATGTGGGTGATGTTGTCACCCGTGTGTTCGAGATGCTCAATTTCCTTGATGAGTTCCTTGCGCTTTTCGGGAACGGTGGTAATCACCATTTCGTTGAGCACTTTTGATGCTTTAATCAGGTTTTCGGTAGCCTGCTGGAAAAGCGGGAAGAACTTGCGGTCTTTCGGGACGAGTAATTGTAAAATTCCCATTGAATTCAGGATTGGTTTAGGACTAATCTGCGGCAAAGGTAATTTACCTGTCTGATAGTCAGGTTAAGTTAATGTTACCAATGTTAACTATCTGAAAATCAGCTGTCTGATTCATGTTTGAGTACTTTGGCTTCGACGAAGAAGATAATTTCTTCGGCGATGTTTTTTGTTTGGTCGCCCACGCGTTCTAACTTTCTGATGATGGACAGCATATTCAGGCAATGCAGCGGATCCTGTGCGCTTCCAATCAGTTTGAGTGTAGTTTGTGTGGCGGCAAGGTTTATCTCGTCGAGCAGATCGTCTTTCGCAAATACGTCGCGGGCCAATGTGGTATTTTCTGTAATAAACGCTTCCAGCGAGTCATCCAGCATACTTACAGCCGTTTTATACATTTCGTCAAAACGATAGGCTGTAATGAGTTCTTCGGGGAAGGGTGTTTTCACATCCAGTACATAGCGCGCAATTCCTTCGGCATTATCGCCAATCCGTTCGAGGTTGGTGTTAATTTTAAGCGCGGCAAGAATAAACCGAAGATCCACTGCTACCGGATTAAACAACGCCAGTATGTTTTCGCAGTCGCGGTCGGTTTTGAGTTCGAGCGAATTGATTTTACGCTCCAGTTCCAGTACTTCGCGTGCCAGGCCGTGGTCAAATTGCACGAGTGCGTTTTTGCACTTGCCGATTTGCGCGCGCACTAACCGCTGCATATCAATGAGCTGTTCTTTCAGCAGGTGTAATTCGGTATCGAGGTGCGTCATGCCTGATGCGTTTTCAATAATTATTATCCGAAGCGCCCGGTGAGGTAATTCTGCGTTTTCGGATTTTGGGGATTGGTAAAAATGGCTTTGGTGAAGCCGGTTTCAATCAGTTCGCCTTCGTAAAAGAATGCCGTATAATCGCTCACACGGCCGGCCTGCTGCATGTTGTGTGTGACAAACAGAATGGTGTACTGATCTTTGAGCGAGTAAATCAACTCCTCAATACGCGCCGCTGAAACCGGGTCGAGTGCCGATGCCGGTTCGTCCATAAGCAGCACCGAAGGTTCCACCGCCAACGCCCGCGCAATGCAAAGGCGCTGCTGCTGCCCGCCCGAAAGCTTCCATGCCGACTGCCGCAGTTTGTCTTTCACTTCATCCCACAAAAAAGCACGCTTGAGCGCATACTCTACGTGATCAGCAATAAATCCTTTTTCAGTAATTCCGTTTACACGCAGGCCGTAAGCCACATTTTCGTATATACTTTTCGGAAACGGATTGGGCTTTTGAAACACAATCCCCACATTTTTCCGCAACTGATCCACATCGGCACTCCGGCTGTAAATATCCTGTCCGTCGATAAATATCTCGCCGGTAATACGGGCTTCGGGAATAAGATCGTTCAGGCGATTAAAAAGGCGGAGAAAGGTAGTTTTGCCGCATCCGCTGGGGCCAATAAGTGCGGTTACGGTTTTCTCCGGAATCTTCATGTTTATTCCCTTCAGCGCATGAAAATTGCCGTAGTGAAGATTTACCTGTGAGGTGGAAATCTTGACCGGTTTTTCAAGAGTGCCTTTTTGTGTGCCTTTATTTTCGGAATGAAGATTCATTTTAATATCCGTGATTATATTTTTTCTCCGGCTTTACGGTTCAGGCGATTTCGGAGCAAACCAGTAAGCATATTCATGAGCAGCACCAGTAAAATTAATATCAGTGCAGTTCCGAATGCAGCCGGCTGAGACTTTTCTATATCGTTGCCGCTGGTAGCCAGCACATAGAGGTGATAGGGGAGCGCCATTACCTGATCGAAAATACTTTCAGGCAGGCGGGTGAGGAAGTAGGCGGCAGCGGTGAAAAGTATGGGAGCTGTTTCGCCTGATACGCGGCCCACAGCAAGCACAAAGCCGGTAAGAATGCCCGGCATGGCTTGCGGAAGTACTACACGCCTTGTAGTTTGCCAACGTGTGGCGCCCAGTGCGTAGCTGCCCATGCGGTGAGCAGGGGCAACGGCCTTCAACGCTTCTTCGGTAGTGCGGATTACCACAGGCAGCACCATTACCGCCAGCGTAAGCGAACCCGCCAGAATGCTGCTGCCAAAGCCCAGCCCGTTTACAAACATCGACATGCCGAACAGTCCGAATACCACGGAAGGCACACCGGCAAGGTTGCTGGTCATAATGCGGATAAACTGTTTCAGCGGGCCGTTTGATACATATTCGCTCAGATAAATGCCCGCCATTACGCCTACCGGAAATGCAAACAGCATACTGCCCGCTGCAAGACACAGCGTGCCCACAATGGCGGGGAAAATACCACCCTCGGTCATGCCGTTTTTAGGCGATGCGGTAAGGAATTCCCAGCTTAGCGCCGGTGCTCCTTTAATTGTAATATAGCCTACAATGAGCAGCAGCAGCAATGCCACAAGCACACTCATGGCGCGCAGCAGTGCAAAGGCTACCTGCTGTTGCCTGCGCTTGCGTGCCGAAGCGGCTTTGAACAGGTCTGAAAGCGCAATTTTCTTTTCCGGTGCGTTCATAGTCCGGCAGCCCTCCTGCGCCTGATGACTAAGTACTCGACCAGCAGATTGAATGTGAGTGTAATTAAAAACAGCAAACAGCCAAGCGCAAACAGCGCCTTGCTGTGTGTGCTGCCTTGTGCGGCTTCGCCAAGTTCGCCGGCAATGGTGGCGGGTAACGTGCGCACGGGTTCAAGCAAGGAGTGTGGAATAACGGCTGCGTTTCCGGTAACCATAAGCACAGCCATGGTTTCGCCCACAGCACGGCCAATGCCCAGCACCGCTGCCGCCGCAATGCCTGATGATGACCACGGCAACACCACGCGCCAGATGGTTTGCCACTGTGTAGCGCCCAGCGCAAGGCTGGCTTCCTTCATTTCGCGCGGCGTGCTGCGCAGTGCATCTTCGGATACGGAAATGATAGACGGCAGCGCCATAATGGCGAGCAGCACACTTCCGGCCAGTCCTGTTTCACCTACTTCCAGATCAAACAACTTTTGTATGGCCGGCACCACAACCATAAGCCCGAAAAATCCATACACCACACTCGGAATGCCCGCCAGCAATTCTACCGCAGGTTTGAGAATACGGCGCACACCGGGCCGCGCTATTTCGCTGATGTAGATGGCGGCGGCCAGCCCCAGGGGCAATGCAATAAGTATGGCGGCAATGCACACCCACAAAGAACCCAGCAGCAAGGGCAATGCACCATACTGTGCAGCAGGTTTGGCTGTGGGATACCAGTTGCGCCCGCTGAGAAACGAAATGAGACTTACCTGCCGGGTTTGCACAAAATGGCCTTTGAAACTGCGCGGTGTGTACGAGGTGTCAAACGCCGCAAGTATGCCCGGCATACTGTCTATGAGTTGGCCGATGCACTGCGGCAGATTGGTAAAGTCCGGCCCCAGCGCCGAATCGCTGAAGTAGCGGGTAATGTCGCTCTGGTAAAATGGTATAACCGCCCTGTCGGGGCCGCCGGCTTCTTTCCAGTTGGTAATCTGTCCGTCGTACATCTTCCGGATCACATCGGCATCAAGTTTTGTGACCGGGTTGCTTTGATGCACGGCGAGTACCACGCGCGCCTCAACCGGTGATTCCGAAAAAACGCCAAGCCCTTCGCGGAAGAGATACGCAAAAATGAGAATTACTGCAGCCGTAGTTACCGCCCCGCTCAGGGTGAGCAGGCTTTCGATGAATTTTTCGGTAAATTTCCTGAGCAGTTTCATTGATGTTTCCCGTGCAAGTTAATTCAGTTTACGGGAATATAACCTTCGGCTTTTACCAGTTGCTGACCGCGTGGTGAAAGCACAAAATTGATATAGGGCAACGCATGTGCAGCGCCGCTGCGGACATAGATCAGATAAAGCGGCCGCGAAATCGGATAGTCAGGCGATGCCATATCAGGCAAGGTATAGGGTTGTCCCTGCGAATAGGAAACCGCCAGTGCTTTTACTGATGTATTGAGGTGCGCCAGACTGGTATAGCCCACAGCGCCTGGTGTTTGACTCACCGACTGTACAATGGCGCCGTTGCTGGATGCGCAGAGGGCTGATGCGGAGAAATTGCGCCGGTCAAGCACATGCTCTTTAAAAAACTCATAAGTGCCCGAACTCGACTCGCGTGAGAAAAGCACAATTTTCTGATCGCTGCCGCCTACTTCTTTCCAGTTGGTAATGCGTCCGGTGTAAATGTGCTCAATCTGTTGGCGGGTTAGTTGTTTCACCGGATTGGAGGGATGTACCACAACTGCCAGTGCATCATAAGCAATGGGTTGCTGCACAATATCAAGCTGCGCGGCTTTGAAACTTATTTTTTCATCGGTGCTCAACGCACGCGAGGACATTGCTATATCCGTAGTGCTTTCAAGCAGTGCCTTAATTCCCACTCCCGATCCGCCTCCGGTTACTTCAAGCGACGGCACAGAATCCTGTAACATATACACTTCGGCTTCACGCTGCACAAGCGGCAATACGGTGTCGCTGCCCTTAATGCTGATTACCGAACGGTTCTTACGTCGTGTGAGCCAGTTGCCCGAACAACCGGCACTTAAAGCCAGCAGCAAAAAGAGAAAAACGCAAATCCGTGTGGGTATGGCCGAAATCACATACAAACATCGGCTTACAATATTAAGTGAATGTTAAGTTGGCCCGGAAAGGGCATAAAAAAGGGGATTTTTTCAAATCCCCTTGCTGAATCAGTAGTTAAACTGAACCTGAATCCGTAGTAAATTGCCGGTCTGGTTGTTAAACTTATTGGCCTTGTCGGAAGTGTTTCGGATCGAATACACGTAGCAGGTGGTAATTTCCAGGCTTTTCATAATCTGATATTCGATACCGAAATCATATTCATTCATTTTCAGTGCCTTTGTATCGGTGGCAATTTTTACACCACCACTGTAATACTGGGCGCGGAAATAGGGGATGATAGTTTGACCGGTTTTGGGGAGTTTGGTTTTGTAGAAGATGGTTACAAAGCCGCCTTCGAGGGGAGTGTTGAGGATGGAGTCGCTATCCACACGGTACATCGGACTTTCGCCAATGTTGTATTCGGCGAGGATGCCAAAGGGTTGCGGGGCAAGCGCAATGCTTACGGCCACACGTTTATCACGGTAGGTAGAGGTTGAATTCCGCTTTACACCGCTTGAAGCCTGTCCGCTTTCGAGGGTAAAAAAGCCGGTGTAGCCCTGCACGCCGATTTCGAGGATCTGCTTGCCAAAACCAAACGGATAAGAGAGGCGGCCTATTACATGCATGCTGTTGTTCAGCTCGGGTTTGTTGGTGCTTTGTCCGTTGTAAACCCCGAAACCAAACACACCGTAGTTGTTTGAGCCTTTCAGGCCTTGTTCGGCAAGAAGATCATAACGGTAACGGGCTTTGCGCGGTGTCCAGTAGAAAAATGCACCGAGGTCGCGCTCGCTGGGAGCGGCAGTGTTCAGTGCATCCGCACGGTCGAGCGGCAAACGGTTCTGGCTCGACTGCATGTTTTCGAAACCAAAAGGCACCTTGCTCTGTCCTACACGGAAGCGAAAAACCTTGCCGGTATCCACATAAATATCGGCATACAAGTCGCGGATTTGTCCGAAGTGCATATTGGTTGAACTGGCATTCGACGCAAAGTCAACCTGATAATAGAGAAACAGGTGCGAAGAAATATCGCCAAAGAAAATAAGACGTGCCCGGCGAATCAGCACGCCACCCTTGTCGCCCACTGAGCGGTCGCCATCAAATTTCAGATCAGGATTGGTTTCGAGCAAGCGGTTGTAGCGTACCTGTGTATAGCCGCGAAGCTGAATTTTATCGTACCAATGTGATTTTTTCGGAGCCGCAGGTTTAATCTGTGCCGGCTTTGCTGCTGGCAAACTGTCGGCAACAGGCTGAGCCATTACAGACAGTGAAAACAGTGTGGCTGCAAGGGTAAGCAGACGGATGTGGTTGAGCTTGAGCATGTGTTACGTTTGGGAAATATTCGGCTAACGTTTTATTTACGGACGCAAAAAAACTAACATAGAATTAACGCAGGGTTTGCTCTGTGTTATGATAATGTTAACAAGCTAACTTTAAGTTCACGCAGCATTAACAATTTGATTTAAAGCGGGGAGCTCGCATATTCAAAGGCAGTTTGTACAGCGAATAGAGGGGGAATGAATGAAGCAGCCTTTGAAAATGAGCTGGTTTTGGGGCTGAACTTATTGTTTGCGGTGTAAATTGGGTGATGTGCTTCGGGGTTAATTCACACAGACTTAACTATCTTTCTGCAATGAAAAAGCTGCGTTACACATTGGTTTTTGTTTTATCGGGTTGGGGCCTGGCGGCTCAAACTACTGATGTGCTGTTTATTGGAAACAGCTACACTGCTTCAAACAACCTGCCTCAGCTGGTAGATAATCTGGCGCTGGCCGCCGGATTTACCATGTTTACGGATAACAGTATGCCCGGCGGGTTTACACTACAGATGCATTCGCAAAATGCGGGAACACAGGCCAAAATAACTCAGCAGCCGTGGGATGTGGTGTTTTTGCAGGCACAAAGTCAGGAGCCGGCACTCGATTCGGCATACATCATGCAAAACGTGCTTCCTTACGCCACCGTGCTTGAAGGGCAGATTGCACAGAACGACAGCTGCACGCGGCTTATTTTTTACATGACCTGGGGCCGTAAGTTTGGCGATGCGCAGAACTGTGCAGCCTACCCGCCCGTGTGCACCTACGCCGGCATGCAGGCCGAACTGCGCCGCCGCTACCTGCTTATGGCGCAGCAAAACAACGCAGCCGTGGCTCCGGTGGGCGAAGCCTGGAAAAATGTGCTGGCCACTAATCCCACATTCGATTTGTATGTGAGCGACGGCAGCCACCCCAGCCTGCATGGCTCGTATCTGGCGGCCTGTGTAATGTTTGCCACTATTTACGGACAGTCGCCGGCCGGCCTGCAATACACAGCCGGTTTGCCTGCGGCTGATGCACAGCTGCTCCAGACCATTGCCGGTACTACCGTGCTCGACTCGCTGCCGCTGTGGCAGGCCGAAATAGACATTGCCGTGGCCACCGGCCTTACCGCCACGCAAACCAGCGGCTATACCTACGATTTTGCGCTGCAAACCACCTTTGCCAATGCCTTCAGCTGGAACTACGGCGACAATACGGGCTGGCAAAGTGCCGGCAACCCGTCCACACACACATTCCCCGGTCCCGGGCAGTACACGGTAAGCGGCGTGGTACACAACGGCTGCTTTACCGATACCGTGCAGCAAACAATTACCGTGCTGCCGCTTGGGGTGCAAAATGCCGGTGCGTTTCAGGTTAATGTATATCCAAACCCTGCCAGCGGCCAGGTGCGTTTTGCCTTGCCGCCTGCACAGCCCGCCCGCATCGACTGGTTTGATGCCACCGGCCGCTGTGTAAAAAGCAGCACCCTGCCCGCCGGCAGCGATGGAGTAATGGATATTTCGCAGCTGCCTGCGGGTGTGTATCAGGTGCGTATTGTGCAGCAGGAACAGCAAGCTGTAGTGCGTGTGGTTGTCAATTGATCTGTCTGAAGCCGGTTAACTTACACGCATTGGAGTTACAAAGGCACACATCGTTGATTTTTCTTAAATGAAAAGGCCGATTCCGTATTACATGCGCGGACGTTATCATGAAATAAATGATAACGGAGTAACACGTTATTTCGAAATCCATACCTGTCCGTATTCACCTGAAAGCGCAGAACGCTTAAGAGCGATAGATTGCCTTGAACAATCTGCTTTAGGGCAGTATATGCGATTAATTCAAAAGGAAATTCCGGAGGATACCTTGCATCTGTATAAACTTCACACCTACGTTGTTTCGGGAACTGTAACGGATTATCTGGAGTTTAGATTGAATTCGCGTGATTTTGAACAGACTGGATTTCTTAGTATTGATGAATTGCTAGCATATTGCAAAGAAAGATGGGGAATAACAGCGGGTGATTTTAAACCTGAATATGAAACCAGCATTCCCTGACAGGAAGAAGAAAATACATCCGGCAACCTTTCACCGCCTGCAAGCCGGGACTTTTTGAAACACCGGACCAATTGAATTTTTAGCCCTGATTGGAGCGGAAATCAACTAAAACAAAAACTGTCGCTAACCTCTGCGAGATCTTAAAGATCTCGTAGAGGTGAATCCTGATTTTTTGTTTTAGTTGATTGCAGCGGAAAGCAGGAGCCGAGCCGATATTTATTGCTTCTCTGTTTCGCTCCCCCTCAATCCAGTTTTGGTAAAGAGAGCTTGTACCGCACCGCCACCACACGCACCGCCGCAATAAGCACCATACCGCTTATTGAACAAACCTGCGCAGGCACACCAAAATAATCGAGCAGCACATACAGCGATGCGCCGGCCAGGCAGGCGGTGGCATAAATTTCCTTGCGGAAAATAAGCGGCGTTTCGTTCAGCAGTGTATCACGTATTACGCCGCCAAACACGGCCGAGAACATGCCCAGCATAATGGCCGCCAGCGGATTTACGCCCGCCAGCAACGATTTCTGCACACCCAGAATGGTGTACACCGATATGCCCAGCGTATCGAAAATAAAAAGTGTGCGCCGCAACTTTGCCAGCACATTGCGGAATATTACCGACACTACCACCCCCGCGCCAATGGCAATTACATAATGTGCATCGCGTATCCACGCCAGCGGATGAATATCAAGCATAATATCGCGCAGTGAACCTCCGCCAATGGCCGTAATAAATCCGGTAAACGAAATCCCGAACCAGTCGCGGTGCATTTTCTGGTCTGATGCGGCCAGTGCGCCCGACATGGCAAACATGAGTGTGCCGAAAAGATCGAGGTAATAGGGAAAATGAATCATTGCTTGAGTGGAGCAGGCCGTTCAAAGGTAATAAGGTTTGGAATTTAACGCTTGAAATTTCTTTATTGCCACCTCAGCAAACATCCACCCATTCAAGGCATTATTTTTGATAAACAGGCGCCACTGCATACCACTTGTAAAAATGGCCGGATGCAGCTCTGCAAATCCTGCTACATTTATATTTCACACGATCACGTTACTATGAAACAACTTTTTCTCTTGTCTGCATTAATGGCGGCGCTGTTTGTACAGGCGCAAACACTCATTATCCGCAACGCCAACATTATTCCCATGAATACCGATACAGTACTTGTGGGGCAAACAGTGGTTATTGAAAAAGGTGTAATAAAAAGCATCGGTACTGTTTCTGAAATTCCGGCTGATGCGCAGGTGATTAACGCAAACGGCATGTATCTCACGCCGGGGCTTATGGACATGCACGCGCATCTTGAAAACGATTTTCCGCATTACGATTATTTCCGCTACAGCATGGCCTGCGGCGTTACCCTCATGCGCTCCATGCGTACCACCGAAGCCGACTTGCAGCGCCGCGATAAAATTGAAAAAGGCGAACTCACCGGGCCCCACCTCTGGCTCACCTCGCCACCGGTAAGCGGCGATTCGAGCTGGAACACGGCAAAGATTTTCAACACCGTGGCCGAGGCAAAAACCAAAGGCTACACCTGCATCAAATACCTCGGCGGCTTAGACTCGCTGCAGTTTGCACAGCTTGCCACTATTGCCGCAAACGCAGGCCTGCGCATTGCCGGCCACACACCGCCCGGCGGACTGGCCCAGGCCATTGCCACAAAAATGGCCAGCATAGAACACGCACCTGCGCTTTTTAAACTTGCTCAGGCCGACACCGCCACACAGCGCAAAACCATTCGCGCCATGGCTATTGCCGGCGTGGCGTTTTGCCCCAACCTGCATCATTATAACCTCGTTTACAATATGTACACCGCCTACGAACGCGAGTCGATGGCCGGGCTGAAAATTGTGCCCAAAAACATCCGCGCACAGTGGGACAAAAGCCTCGCCGCTACCTGGAAGTACTTAGACAGCACAGGCTTTACCGCCGACAAGCAAAAGCAGCGCATGGGCAGTTTCGGCAAACTCATTCCCCTGCTCAACCGCGAAGGCGTGGTGCTGCTTTGCAGCCCCGATGTGGGCGAATACAATGTGCCCGGCTATGCTATGGTAGAAGAAATGCTGCAGTTTGTGCGCTACGGCCTCACGCCTTATCAGGCGCTGCGCACGGCCACCATAAACCCCGCACACGTGCTTGGCGAATACAAGCGCGGCACCGTAGCCATTGGCAACTATGCCGATCTTGTGCTGCTGCCCGAAAATCCGCTAAAAAACCTGCGTGCCTACCAGTATGCGCGCTACACCATTGTAAAAGGCAACGTGTACAGCACGCGAAAGCTGCGCAAAGGGAAATATGTTCCGTAATATATTTTGGAGCGAACCTGAAGGTGCAATAAATAACCGTTCGGCTCCTGCTTTCCGCTGCAATCAACTAAAACAAAAAATCAGGTATATCACCTCTACGAGATCTTAAAGATCTCGTAGAGGTTAGCGACAGTTTTTGTTTTAGTTGATTTCCGCTCCAATCAGGGCTAGCTGATCAAACCGTCAGGCGTTTCAAAATACCTGAGTAACTACTGTTCCTCACCAAGCCGGAAGCTCACGTAAGTAATCGGCTTGCCCTCGCCCAGAAAACGCTGCAATCAACTAAAACAAACAATCGGGTGTATCACCTCTACGAGATCTTAAAGATCTCGTAGAGGTTAGCGACAGTTTTTGTTTTAGTTGATTTCCGCTCCAATCAGGGCTAGCTGATCAAACCGTCAGGCGTTTCAAAATACCTG